>DATBMX010000028.1:0-14487 GCA_036554625.1 Aestuariivirgaceae bacterium | reverse complement strand
GATCTTCTACGCTACCTCCAACCGCCGGCATCTCTTGCCGCGCGAGATGATGGAGAACGAGCGTTCAACCGCCATCAACCCGCATGAGGCGGTGCAGGAGAAGGTGTCGCTGTCAGACCGCTTCGGCCTGTGGCTCGGTTTCCACAATTGCTCGCAGGACGATTATCTCGACATGGTGCGCAGCTATGCCGACCACTACAAGCTGAAGATCGATCGCGCGCAGCTTGGCTCGCAAGCCATCGAATGGGCAGCGACACGCGGCAGCCGCTCGGGGCGGGTGGCGTGGCAATTCATACAGGATCTCGCGGGGCGTCTCGGCGTGAGGATCGCCGAGGCATAGCCGGAATCCCGTGCCCAGGGAACATTAATGACGATAGTGCGTTGTGGCGCTGGGCCACCGGGGGCCTAGGAACAAGGAATAGCTCATGCGCAAGACCACAACCATTGGAAGCATAGTGACCGCCGCGGCCGTTGCCGGGCTGCTTGCGATGCCAACACCGGCCCTGGCCGAAATGGTCAATTTGAAGGCCGACCTCAAGTCTTCCGAAGAGGTGCCGCCCAACGATAGCCCGGGCACTGGAACGGCCGAGGTCACCCTCGACACGGACGCCAACAAGGTCAGCTGGAAGATCACGCATGAAGGCCTCACGGGCGATGCTTCGGCGGCGCATTTCCACGGACCGGCGAAAGTCGGCGAAAACGCCGGGCCCGTCGTGGACATTTCCTCGAACATGATGGAGGGTTCGGCCGACGTCACGCCCGAGCAGCTTCAGATGATCCGCGAGGGAAACACCTATATCAATATCCACACCGCCCAATATCCCGACGGGGAAATCCGCGGCCAGGTGCTGGCGCAATAGAGTCACTTGCTCTCAGTCGTCATTCCGGCGAAAGCTGGAATCCAGCTTCACTTGTCACGCGTCCAAAGCTGGACCCCGACTTGCGTCGGGGTGACGAGTGGGGAGATCTAAGCGAACTGCTTCTCATAGGCTGCCCACTCCTCGGGCGATCTGCCGGTGGGCAGCATGACGGCCTTGCGATATGCGGCGCGCGTCTTCAGCCGCTCGTGCCAGCGCTCAAGATTGCCTAACGCCGGGCGCTGCCAATCGAAGCAGGAGAGCCGCCAGATGAAGACGCCCAAAGGAATGTCGCCGAAGGACAGCTCATCGCCCGCCACATAGGCCTTGTCAGCCACGGCGCGATCGGCGATCGGCAGCAGCTCGTGCAGCTTCGCTTCCGCCTCCTCGATCGTCCGGCGATTCTGCTTGTCGCGCGCCGTGCGCACCGACTGCATGAACAGGTTCATCGCGGGGAGACCGAGGTTAAGCTGCGTCCAGTCCATCCATTGTTCGGCGAGGCTCAACGGCTTGGGAGCGCGCGGGCGCAGGCGGCCATCGCCATGGCGGGCGGCGAGATAGCGCACGATGGCGTTCGATTCGAACATCGTTGCCTCTCCATCCTGGAGCACGGGCACGAGACCCATCGGGTTCATGGCGCGGAATTCAGTCCTATCCGTGCCGCCGAACGACCCGGCCGCATTGTGCCGGTCGTAGGTGAGGCCAAGCTCCTCCAGCGCCCAGACCACTTTCTGCACATTCATGCTGTTGCGGCGGCCCCACAGGGTGATCATGGCAAGATCTCCGTCTCTTCAATCGTGACGGCGATTAGCACGTCTCAAAGAGAACGCCCTGTCAAGCGCGGGCGAATGACAGTGGAGTTTTCTTTCACTCGCCAGCCAACCAGATCTCGAATCTAGTAGTTGGCAGCCTGAGAGGAGGTCAGATATTTGAGCGGGTCGACGGCGGTCGCTCCCTTGCGCAGCTCGAAATGAAGTTGCGGGCTGTCGACGGAGCCAGTCTGGCCCGCCTTGGCGATGACCTCGCCGCGCTTCACGGTGTCGCCGCGCCTCACGAAAAGCTGCTTGGTATGGGCATAGGCCGTAACCCAGCCGCCGTCGTGACGGATGAGCACGAGATTGCCATAGCCTTTCAACTCATTTCCGGCGTAGGCCACAACGCCGCTTTCGGCGGCGCGCACGCTCGTGCCCTCGGGAACGGCGATATTGATGCCTTCGTTGCGCGTGCCGCCAGGCTTCGAACCGTATTTGGAGATGATCCGCCCCTTGACCGGCCAGCGGAAGCTGTTGGTCGGCTCGTCGGAGGCGAATTCGTTCTCCCGGTCCTCGACCTCCTGCTGATCCCCATCATCTTGTCCAGAATCTACATAGTTTTCAGCGTCGGTCTTGTCGCTCTGCTCGCGGTCCGCGTCGTTGTCGTACTGATCTTCTTCGTCCGGCGCATTGTCGTTCTGCGCGAAGGTCTCTTCATTCTCCTCCATCCGGCCATCCCACTTGGCACCGGGGATGCGCACCTTCTGGCCTGTGCGCAGCGACACGTCATGCGGAAGATTGTTGTGATCGGCGATCTTGTATGGATGCATGCCGTAACGGCGGCCGAGGGAGAAAAGCGTCTCGCCGCTGCGTACAGTGTGCACGCCGGATTTCTGCGAGAAATTCTGTTGGGCGGGCGCATTGGTGGCGACGGCGTGGGGCTCGTCCGAGCCTGAAACCTTAAGTCTCTGGCCGGCCTGCAGATCATAGGGCGCGCGCAGACGATTTGCCGAGGCGAGCTGCGCCACGCTCATGCCATGGGCGCGGGCGATCGAGTAAAGCGTTTGGCCCGGCTCGACGATAATGGTGCGGGTTTCTCGGGAGGAGGATTGATAGGCCTGCGGCTCATCATAGGACTGGGGCGGGTCGTAAGCCTGTGGCTCGTCGTAACCCTGCGGCTCATTGTAGGTTTGGACCTGATTGTAGATCGGCGCCTTATAGGGCGTTGCATAGGGATTGGAGCTTGAGGACCGCGACGGTGCGCCGTCGAGGGCGCTGCTTTCAATATAATCGTCGGATGAAGCAGAACCGGCGGCTCGCGGTGCAGAGGCCGTATGTGTCTTGTCGCTTTCGCCTGGATAATCCGCAAAGCGGTCGATCGTGCTGGAGCAGCCAGCGAGGAGAACGCCGGCGAGGCCGATCATCAACGAGGATTTCACGGTCAGAACGAATGAACGCATACCCACCACCCCAAACTTACGTGTGCAGGCGAATATTGAGCCGTTTAGGTTAAGAGCAAGTTTACGCCGCCACAGATTCCTCACCCCGACACAATTCGGGGTCCGGCTTGAAGCTGGATTCTCGGCTTTCGCCGGAACGACGAGCGGAGAATAGCGTCTCAGCTTTCCCGCGCGATGCCTTCGACGAGAGGGACAAAGCGAACGTCGAGCAGTTTCTCCGTTTCCAGGCCTTTGTCGCTCTTGGTGATGCGAAGAAGCTCCTGCGTGCCCAGGCCCGAGTCCACCGGGATCACCATGAGGCCGCCTTCAGCCAGCTGGGCGAGCAGCGTCTCGGGCATCTCCCTTGCAGCAGCGGTCACGAGGATCCGGTCGAAAGGAGCCTGCGCCGGCCAACCCTTGAAGCCATCGCCCAGCATGGTGGTGATGTTCCTGAGCTCCAGATGGTCGAAGCGGGCCTGAGCGGTGGTAAGCAGCGGCCGGTGACGCTCAATGGTATAGACGCGACGGCACAAGAGCGACAGAATCGCCGTCTGGTAACCCGATCCGGTACCGATCTCCAAAACCCTCATGCGATCTGAAAGCTCAAGACGGTCGGTCATGAAGGCCACGACGAAGGGCTGCGAGATCGTCTGACCACAGGCGATCGGCATGGCGTGATCGGTATAGGCTTCCTGGGCCAAACTCTCCGGCACAAATAATTCGCGCGGTATCCGCTCAAGAGCCTCAAGAACGCGCGTGTCGCGCACGCCTTGATTGCGGAGCTTCATGATGAGCTCGATCTTGCGCGGGTCGCCGTTCATGAACCCTCAGCGGTTCAATCCAGTATACTCCGCAGGGCCTCCAATGCATCAAGCTGCGTCAGATTCATGTGCAGTGGCGTTACCGAAATGCTTCGATTCTTCACCGCATGCAGGTCGGTGCCGGGCGCGGGCTTCGATTTTTCGCGCCGGAAACCCAGCCAGTAATAGGCGCGCCCAAGGGTATCGATCCGCTCGTCAACCAGGAGCAAGTTCTGGTCGCGCTTGCCTTGCCGGGTCACTTCGACGGCGCGCACTTCTTCCGGCCGGCAATCGGGAAAATTGATATTGAGCAAGGCGCCCGGACCCAAATTCGCGCCGAAGAGCTTGCGCAGCACGCGCGGCCCGTGCACCTCGGCCACATCATAGGTGAGACTGTCGATGCTTCTGCCGCTGAACGCCTGTGACAAGGCGATCGACTTGAGCCCCAAGGACGTGCCCTCCATCGCCGCAGCGATGGTGCCGGAATAGGTCACGTCATCGGCCATGTTCTGGCCGCGGTTGATGCCTGAGAGGACGAGATCGGGCATGGCCGGCATGATTTTCCGCACGGCGAGGATCACGCAATCGGCCGGCGTGCCATGGACGGCGGCGTGACGCTCGCCGATGCGACGCAGCCGCAGAGGATCGTTGAGGGTGAGCGAGTGCGATTTGCCCGACTGCTCGGTCTCTGGCGCCACGACCCAAACGTCGGGAGACAGGGCAAGAGCGATCTGCTCGAGGCTTTTCAAGCCCGGCGCGTGAATTCCGTCGTCATTGGTCACCAGAATGGTGATCGGCCGGCCTTCGCGGTTGACCAGCGGCTCCTCAGCCATGCGGTCCGATGAAATCGAGCCCGCCCATATAGGGCCGGAGCGTGCCGGGCACGCGTACGGTGCCGTCTGCCTCCTGATAGTTTTCGAGAATGGCGATCATGGTGCGGCCGACGGCGAGGCCGGAGCCGTTGAGCGTATGAACATAACGCGGCGCCCTGCCCTCGCCCTGCGGCCGGTAGCGCGCCTCCATGCGCCGCGCCTGGAAATCGCCGCAGACGGAACAGGAAGATATCTCGCGATAGGCATTCTGCCCAGGGAGCCACACTTCAATGTCATAAGTCATCTGCGCCGCGAAACCCATGTCGCCAGTGCACAGGACGACGACGCGATAGGGCAGCTCGAGCCTCTGGAGAATCTTCTCGGCCGATGAGCGCATGCGCTCAAGCTCGGCGCGAGACTGCTCGGGCGTGGTGACGGAGACGAGCTCGACCTTGGAGAACTGATGCTGGCGGATCATGCCGCGCGTGTCCTTGCCGGCTGCCCCTGCCTCGGAGCGGAAGCAAGGCGTGTAGGCGGTAAGCCTCAGGGGAAGTTCCTTTTCGTCAAGGATGCGCTCGCGGACAAAGTTGGTGAGCGACACCTCCGACGTCGGAATGAGCCAGCGGCCATCGGTGGTGACGAAGCTGTCGCCGGAAAATTTGGGCAGCTGGCCTGTGCCGTACATTGCTTCCGCGCGCACGAGATGAGGCACATAGGTTTCAAGATAGCCGTTCTCGAGAGTGTGGAGGTCGAGCATGAATTGGGCGAGAGCGCGCTCCAGCCGCGCGAGCGGCCCTTTCAGCACGACGAAGCGGGCCCCGGCGATCGCGGCGGCGAGATCAAAATCCATGTAGCCCAGAGACTCGCCGATCTCGAAATGCTGGCGCGGCGCGAAGGTGAATTTTGACGGCTCGCCGTGGCGGGCCACTTCGCGGTTGGCCGTCTCATCCGCGCCATCGGGAACTTCGTCGAGCGGCAGATTGGGGAGCTCGGCGAGCACATGCACGAGCTGCGCCGCCTGCTCGCGCTCCTGCTCTTCGCCCGTCTGGATGAGGCTCTTGAGGCCCTGCACCTCTTCCTTCAAACGTTTTGCCGCCGGCTCGTCCTTCCTGGCCATGGCCTGGCCGATCTCTTTCGAGGCGGCATTGCGCCGTGCCTGCGCGTCCTGCAGCCGCTGCACCACGCCGCGGCGCTGCCGGTCGAGCTCGAGCAAGCGGGCAGACAAAGGCTCAAGTCTGCGGCGCGAGAGGCCACGGTCAAAGGCATCGGGATTCTCCCTGATCCATTTGATGTCCAACATGGCGTCTCTTTCCAAAGGTTTTGCGGCAGGTGGGCGTCACCTATAGGCGGGCGCCGGAGTGAGGTAAAGGCCGGTTCGCGCGGCTCAGGCGCCCTGGCTTGCCTCGGCGGCGCGGGCGGCGTCGCGGCGTTTCTCGATCCAGCGCACCGACCATACCGCGAGCTCATAGAGGCCGAGCAGCGGCAAGGCGAGACCGACCTGCGAGAAGGGATCGGGCGGCGTAAAGACGGCGGCGATCACGAAGACGCCGACGATGGCGAATTTGCGGCCCGATCGAAGCTGCTCGGAACTGACAACGCCGATCTGTCCAAGCAGGGTGAGGATGATCGGCAGCTGGAAGCAGATTCCGAAAGCGAGGATGAGCGTCATGATGAGGCTCAAATATTCGCTGACGCGCGGAAGAAGCTCGATGATCGCCTGGCCCTCGGTTCCGCTCTGCTGGAAGCTTGCAAAAAACCTCAGAGCGACGGGCATGACGAAGAAGAACACGAGAGCGGCGCCGAGCATGAAGAGGATCGGCGTCGCCACGAGATATGGGCGGAACGCGTTGCGCTCGTTGCGATAGAGGCCGGGCGCCACGAATTTGTAGATCTGGATGGCGATCAGCGGGAAGGCGATGAACAGCCCGCCGAACATGGCAATCTTGAGCTGGGTGAAGAAATATTCCTGAGGCGCCGTGTAGATCAGGCGGATGTTCGTATCGTCGCCAAGCGCCCAGCGATAGGGCCACAGCAGCAGATTGAAGATGTCCTGAGCGATGAAGAAACAGGCGATGAGGGCGATGACGAAGCCGATGACGCAATAAATGAGGCGCTGGCGCAACTCGATCAGATGGTCGAGAAGCGGCGCCTGGCTCTTTTCGATATCGTCCTCGCTCATGACGCGCGATCTTACGCCTTCGTCTGCTCCGGTTCAGGGACGGCAGGCTCGGGTGGAACGGGGGGCGGAGGCTCGGCTAGTACCGGTGGCGCGGGCTGAGGCGGCGGAGGCGGCGGCGCGTCGAGCATCTTCTTGATCTCGTCGCCCTGTTTCTTGAACTCTTCCGACATCTGCTTGCCGACGTCGGCGGTGACGGTGAAGTTGGTCATGTTCTTCACATCCCGCTTCACATCTTCGATGCCGGTTTCGCGAATGGCTGAATCGAGATGGCGCTGAAACTCTCCCGCCATGCCGCGAAGCTTGCCGACGAATCGGGCGACGGTGCGGAGCATCTTCGGCAGGTCCCTCGGGCCCACCACGATCAGAGCGATCACGGCAATCACCATGAGTTCGCCCATGCTCAGACCGAAATCAAACATCGCTGTCCTTCAGCCAGAGGACCTTCCGCCTTCGCCAGGCGGCATGCTCAACGGTCCTCGCGCTCAGCCGGGAACCTTGTCCTTTGATGGTTCCTTTGAACGTTCGCTCACGTCGGCTTCGATGGCCTTCGGCTCATCCGCCGTCTCGTCCTCGGAGAGGCCGCGCTTGAAGCTCTTGATGCCCTTGGCGACGTCTCCCATGAGATCGGAGATTTTGCCGCGGCCGAAGAGCAGAACGACGATAAGGATGACGATGGCCCAATGCCAAATCGAGAAAGAACCCATAAATCACTCCTTTGTGCCTAAGGCCTGGCAGCCGGCTCGCATTCAGCGTGCACTATTGCAGAACGATCCTTCACCCGCAACCAAGCGGGCCCGCCGCCCCAGCTCTTGTAAATGGTGATCATGGCTCATGCTTCAAAGATTAAAACGTGAGCCGGATCGGCTGCAAATCTCACCGATGCGCCTGCGGCAATGTCGCGGGTCGCCGAAACACGGGCGAGCCACGGCTGGTCCAGGCCCTCGAATAGCACAGTCAATTGCAGCTCGTCACCGAGAAATCTCGCGTCGATCACTTGGCCTTCCGTGCCGATTTCGCCAGGCCCGGCGAGCCTCAAACCCTGTGGGCGGATCATCACGAGAACCTCCGCACCGCCGGCATGCTTTCCGGCGGGAAAGGGACCGAAAGGCGTGGACACATGACCCTGCTCGGCCTTGGCCCTCAATTCGTTGAAGTCGCTGAAAAAGCGCGCAGCATGGGCATCGACCGGGCGATCGTAGAGCTCGCGCGGCGTGCCCGATTGCACAAGACGGCCCTGGCGCATGAGCAGAATGCGATCGGCAAGCTCCATGGCCTCGACGGGATCATGCGTGACGATGAGAGCCGTGGCGCGCGTCTCCTTGAGCAGAGCGAGCGTTTCGCTGCGGACGCGATCGCGCAGGCGCTGATCCAGCCCTGAGAATGGCTCATCCATCAGTATGACGGCAGGGCGCGGCACCAATGCTCTCGCCAGGGCCACGCGCTGCTGCTCGCCGCCCGACAGGGTCGAGGGATAGCTCGCTGCATACTCGAGGAGCCCGACCCGCCGCAGGGCAAGGCGGGCTTCCGTCAAGGCGTCGGTGCGCGTCAGGGATTTGAGGCCGAAGGCGACATTGTCGATGTTGGTCATGTGGGGAAAGAGAGCGTAGTCCTGAAAGACGAGACCCACACCACGCTTCTCGGGCGGTACGAACGTCGATGGACCGGCTACCTCCTCGCCCGCCAGGAGAACGCTGCCGTTCTCGGGGCGTTCGAGCCCCGCCGCTATACGCAGGAGCGTGGTCTTGCCACAGCCCGATGGCCCCAGCAGGCAGGCGATTCCGCCCGGGTTCAAGTCGAAGGAGACATCGCGCACCGCCTCGATCTCGCCAAAGGAGAGGCTGACGCCTTTGAAGGACAGGCCGGCGGCGAAAGTTGCAGCGGCGGTGCCGCGCATACCCCAGGCCGGCTCGGCATCAGGGCCGTATCTCTCGTCGTTGGGCGCCATAGCGCATGCCAGTACACGAACTGGCGAACAAGCGCCAATTTGGCCGAGCCAAAATGAAGCGCAAGAATCTCAGCCCTTCCCGGATTCGTCTTCCGAGGATTCCGGCAAGTCCATCTCCAGCGCCGCCTGCTCTTCGGCCGGATCGTCGAGAGGATCCTCGTCCTCGGCAAGCTCGTCGCCGGTGCGCGGCTGGGGAATGTCGAAATCAGGCGGCAGATTCGCATCGAGAAGGCCAGCACCCTTGAGCTCGAGAAGGCCCGGCAGGTCCAACAGCTCGTTTAGGCCGAAGTGACGAAGGAAATCCTCGGTCGTGCCATATGTCACCGGCCGGCCCGGCGTGCGCCGTCGGCCGCGCATCTTGACCCAGCCGATCTCCATAAGCGTGTCGAGCGTTCCCTTGGAAATGGCGACGCCGCGAATGTCCTCGATTTCCGCACGGGTGACGGGCTGGTGGTAGGCGACGATCGCCAAGGTCTCCAGCGCCGCCTTGGACAGGCGCTTCTGTTCGGACGCCTCGCGGCGCAGGAGGAAGCTCAGATCGCCTGCGGTGCGGAAGGTCCATTTGCCGGCAATCTGCACCAGATTGACGCCGCGGACGGCATAATGCCGCTTCAGTTCGTCAAGCACGGCGCGCAAATCGGTGCCTTCGGGCAAGGCGGCGACAAGCGATTCCTCCGACACGGGCTCGGCGGCGGCGAAGAGCAGCGCTTCCGTGACGCGCAGCAAATGCGCGCGGTCGGCGGCACGCGGATGGGCAGCGATGGTAGCGCGGCGATGTTCGCGGTCATCGTGGTCCATGCCCGCTTCGGCCGTGGCGCTCGAGTTTGCCATTTCACTTGTCTCCTTCGCGGAATCTTTCAGGATGCTGCGGCGGACGGTCGCCGCCTGACATAGATGGGCTTGAAAGCCTCCTCCTGCCTCAACTCGAGCGCGCCTTCGCGGGCAAGCTCTAAGCTGGCGGAGAAGGTGGAAGCGGTGACCGACCGGCGCTGAGCCGGCTCTATGAGATAGTCTCGCAGGTAAACATCGAAGCGCCCCCAGTCGTCCATAACGCCGATGAGACGGGACAAGAGCTCGCGTGCTTCATTGATCGACCAGACGGGTAGCTTCTTAACCTTGTAGCTGCGGTGTGTAACGAGACGCTGACGACGCTCGGCATAAGCCTTGAGAAGGTCGAAAAGATTGTCCGTGTACTGCCTGCGCGTCTCGAAGACGAGAGGCTCAGGAGCGCCGCGCTCGAAGACATCGCGGCCCAGGCGGTTGCGGGCCATGAGCTGCGCGGCGGCCTGACGCATGGCCTGCAATCTCTGCAGGCGGAAGGCAAGGCGCGCCGCCATGTCCTCGGCCACCGGCTCGTCGCTGTCCTGCGTCTGCGGCAGCAGCAGCCGCGATTTGAGATAGGCGAGCCAGGCCGCCATGACGAGATAATCCGCGGCGATCTCCAGGCGCAGCTGGCGGAAATTGCCGATGAAGGAGAGATATTGCTCGGCGAGCGCAAGGATGGAAATCCGCGTCAGGTCGATCTTGTGATGGCGTGCAAGCTCGAGAAGCAGATCGAGCGGCCCTTCGAAAGCCTCGAGATCGACGAGAAAGGCCTCCGACTTGTCGAACGGCGGGTCGCGGCGAAGCGGACCTTCGCCGTCGGGCCAGTTGTCGTTGTGGGCGCTTGCACCCTCGATGTTGTCGCTCTCGTTTTCTGCCATCGGTGACCTGGAAGGGGGCGAGCACCCGCTACTGATTCGCCCTTTCGCCAGAGCTTAGCCCGCCAATCACGCTTGGACGAGCAGCAATTGCTCGGCCTCTTTCATCGCCAACTTGCGATCGAAGCGCACCGGCTTGCGCAGCCGCTTGAGGGCGGCCCTGGCGCGTGCGAGCGACTTGCCCTTCAGCGCGCCTGAGGCTCTGGCGACGGCCTGCATCTCGGCAAAGTCGCCGTTGCAGTGAAGCATCATATCGCAGCCTGCCTTGATCGCGCTGCCGACGCGCTCCTCCATGCTTCCGCTCAGGGCCCTCATGGAGAGATCGTCGGTCATAAGCAGGCCGTCAAAGCCGAGCCTCTTGCGTATCAGGCGGATGACCTTGGCGGACAAGGTCGCCGCATTATCAGGGTCGATCTCCTCATAGACGACATGGCCGGTCATCGCCATGGGCGCGTCTGCGAAGGCGGCGAAGGTTGCGAAATCGGTCTGGGCGAGATCCTGTTCGCTCGCCGTCACCCGCGGAAGCGTGTGATGGCTGTCGACCATGGCCCGTCCATGCCCGGGCATATGCTTGATGACGGGAAGAACGCCGCCGCTCATCAGGCCCTCCATGGCGGCGCGAGCGATGACGACGACTCTCTCCAGCGTCGTAGCATAGGCGCGGTCTCCGATAACCTCATGCGCGCCCTGTCCGGGAATGTCGAGAACGGGGACGCAATCGACATTTATGCCAAGGTCAAGGAGGTCTTCGGCCATGAGACGGGCCACGAGGCGTGCGGCGCGCAAAGCATCGACCGGGCGATCGAGAAAGAGTTCTCCATAACGGCGGGCGGCGGGATATTTCCGCCAGTGCGGCGGGGCAAGGCGCTGTACGCGCCCGCCCTCCTGATCGATGAGAACGGGTGCGTTGCGGCGGCCCACTATATCGCGGAAGCTCGCGGTGAGACTTCGCACCTGGTCGGGCGAGTCGACGTTGCGCTTGAACAGGATGAGTCCCCAGGGCTGAGCATCGCGAAAGAAATCTCGTTCCGCTGCGGTCAATTGCAATCCGGCACAGCCGGAGATGAAGGCACCGATGAGCATGTCTTGGCGAAGCCTAAGGAAAGCCGATCAGCGGGATTTCACGATGCAGTCGCGTTCGCCCGCCGCAAGGAGGCTGGTGCAGGCGTTCTTCGCAGCCTGTTTCGAGGCGAAGGAGCCCAGGTGAAGTCGATAAAACGTGCCGCTTGCGCCAAGCTCGGTCTTCTGGACAGAGGGGCGAAGGCTGCCGACGATCTGGCCGTGCTGATGGCGCAATTGTTCGAAGCCCGCGAGCGCATCGGCCTCGCTCTTGTAGGAGGCAAGCTGAATGGAGAAGATCGTGCCCGTCCCATGGGTGGGCTGGGTCTGAGCCGGCAGCGCAGGCGCGATCGACGCCTGCTCCGAGGGAACAGCGGGCGCAGGCTCCGGGATCGTCGCAGGCTGAGGTTGCGACTGAGTCAGGGCGGCTTGCGGCGCGATTGACTGAGTCGTGATGGGCTCCGCCTGGATCGTCTCGACCTCGGCGACCTGCACCTGCCTCGCCTTGTTGAAATTGCGATTGGGGGCGGAAATCTGCCTGTCGCTTGCACGCGCTCCCATCGTGTGGCGTTTGGCCAAGGCCGAAGAACCTTCGGCAAGATCCGGGAGGGCTGAGGGCGACGGCGCGAAGGTGGCTTCACCGGACGCGTTTGCGACGCCGCCGGTCAACGGAGCGATCTGTATCGGGCCAGCGCCGCCCGAGGCGGCTGAAGCGGAGGAGGACTGTTCGGCAAAGGCGAGCTCGCTGTCGATCCTCTGCTCGGCCGTCGTCGCTCTCGGCTTGGGCTGAGGCACAATGGGGGTCGCTGACTGGGAAACAGCCTCCTCGGGCGGCTGGCCTGCCCGGGCTGCCTGTGAGCCAACGGGCGACACGGGAACGATAGACTCGACGGCGGGCGCGGGCGCTTGGGCGGATGCGCCAGCAGACGTCATCGCTGGCGCTGACACGGTCCGCGCCATGGTGTCAGCCGCAGGCGGCTCATTCGCCGTCGACTCCAGATTTGCCGCGGCGGGCGATGCCTGCTGCAGGCCCTCCTCCGCGGTCGGCTGTGTCCGCAAGGCCGTGGTCTGGCCAGGCGCCGGCGGCTCCAGCGCGCCCGATTGGTCGTCGCCCGGCGGAGGCGGCATGGGCAGAGGCAATGGATCGGCGTCGAAGCCCTGGCTTTGGCCACCCGGCGGCACCGGCTGCTCTTCCGACGGCAGGACCTGCTCCTGCTCTTCGAGCGTGGTTTCGCCAAGGATGCGGTCGTAGATCTGCTTCTTCTGGGCAGGCGTCTGCGCTTCCGGCGCGGGCGCCATGGACTGCTGCTGGGTGGCGGGCGCGGAGTCCTCGGCCGTCGCTTCCGACGGGGGCTCGGTTTTCACGGGCTCGCTCGGCTCGGCGACGACTGGCACGTTCGGCGGCGCAGCGGTCTGGCTGGTGCCCGGCATGCCGCGGTAGAAGAACATCCCTGCGGCCAGCGTTCCCATGGCGATGAGAGCGGCAAGAATAAGGATGGGACCGGTGCGCCGGCGCTCAACAGCCTCGCCCTCGAACTCTCGATAGGCTTGCGTGTAATCCTGTGCCGTGGCGCGACGCCGGGCTTGAGGCGAATAGGTCTGCTCGTCCTCGAAGAGATCGTCGCCTTCCTCTTCGACATAGCCGAGCTCGCGCGAATGAGCGCCGCGGAACTGAGCGCCGGAGCGATTCACATCCGCGTGCTGCACATGGCGGTGGTAATCCTCGCGACCATAAGGCTCATCAAGCGCTCGCGCAGGCGCCGCGGCGCTTCTGCGATAAGGATCATAGCCCTGCTGCGGGCCTGAGCGCTGTGGGCGCGGCGGCTGCAAGGGGCGTTCGCCAAGCGGTGCCGGCGGAACGCGGCCCGCGCCAGATTGGCCGCGGGCGTGGGGAGGCGGCGGGGCGGACGGGCGCGGCAGGGGTGGCGGCGTGCGCAAGCGCGAATCGTTCTGATTGGCCTGACGGTCGGCGGTGAAGACCGGCCGGGGTGCAGGCGGCGCCGGCTGACCGACGGTGCGCGGGCGGCCCGGCTCGGCGCGGGGCGCAGAAGGTTCAGCCCTTGCGTTGCGCAGCTCCTCCTCAGCGAAGGTGAAGCGCGGCCGTGCGGTGGGCTGAGGACTGGAATATCTGGACACGGGGCCCGCGGGCCTTTGCGGTTGACCAGCCAGGGGCTGCTGCGGACGCTGTTCACTGACGGCGCGTTCCTTGGCTTCGGCAACGCGCTGCTCGGCCATGCGCTCGGCAGCTTCGCGCTGCTGGCGCAAACGATCGCCGAGCTCGGCTGCGCTGGGGCGCGGAGCCATGGGCGCCGGCTTGGCAACGGCTGCACCCGAACGCGGCTGGCCTGCGGGCTTCTCGGAGTCGTCGGCTTCCGAAGCCTGTGGCTTCTGGGGCGCCTCCTTGAATTCCTCGGCTATCTTCGGCAACTCCTTGCTTATGCCCAGACGATCACGCCAGCTGCCCTTCATGCCCTCAGGGCCAGGCTTGGTGTTATCCTGATTCATCACCCCATCCGCTTCTACATCGCATCGACGGGTCTCACGCCGAGGAGATGAAGGCCGTTAGACAGAACATAGCGAATCGCCCGCAATAACGCGAGACGGGCAATTGAAAGTTTCTCATTGTTTAGCAGAATAAATCGCAAATGCGGCGACTCTTTGCCTTTGTTCCAGAGAGCATGAAAATCAGAAGCCAAATCATATAGATAGAAAGCCACGCGGTGAGGCTCGCGCGTCGCGGCGGCACCTTCGAGCAGGCGCGGATACTGGCTCAAGCGCTTGATCACGGCGATTTCCGAATCATCATTCAGCAGGGCGAAATCAGCTTCGCTCAAGCTTGTGGGAGAGGCAACCGCCTCGCCCAGGTCTTCAACGGCATTTCGAAACACCGAGCAGATGCGCGCATGTGCATATTGCACATAGAACACGGGATTGTCGCGCGACT
>DATBMX010000097.1:0-3698 GCA_036554625.1 Aestuariivirgaceae bacterium | reverse complement strand
GTCTTCGTCGCCCGAGGCTGCATCGGCTGTGGCGATGGGCCCGTCGTTGGAGCCGGTGAGGGTGATGGCGAGGGTGGCGGTTGACGTGCCGCCATGGCCGTCGGAGACCTCATAGGCAAAACTGTCGCTGGCGGTCTCGCCCGACGCCAAAGCATTGGCTGCGGCATTGGGGGCAAAGCTCCAGGAGCCGTCGGCATTCAAGGTGAGGGCGCCATAGGCGCCGGCCACCGCACTGCCGACATTGCCGGCAGCGCCGTTGACGGCGGCGACGGTCAGGACGTCGGAGGCATCGGCATCGCTGTCATTGGCAAGGACATTGCCGGAGAGGGAAGAGTCCTCGTCGCCCGAGGCTGCATCGGCTGTCGCGACAGGGGCAGTGTTCGGATTGGAACTCAAGCTCTCATTGGACGGCGCGGCTGGGCCAACGCCGGTTGGTGCTCGCGCAGCCCTCGTCGCGATCTCTTCTGGAAACGACATGGATGCCGGGGCCCAGGCCGGCGCCGACACAGCCACTGAATCAGCGGAAGCATCGACGGAAGCAATGTGCAGTTCCTCTGCGGGTCGCGCGGGAGTGAGCTGCGGCGAGTTCGTGTCCTCGGGCGCCGGCGACGCGCCGGAGGCGGCATCGCTCGGAGATGTGGAAACTGGCAAGTCCGGGTGTGGCTGAGCGGAGCCGCCGTGCTGCGTCAAAGGCAGTTCCGGCTGTTCCTGGGTCCCGGAGCCATGATGCACGTTGGGATTGACGATGTGATCGACGTTCGGGTTTTCCCCGTTCCATCGATAGTCGTTGGCCCTTCGCACACCGACTGTCTGCGCACTGGCCAAAGGCGTATCGGACACTGGCTTCACTCGTGGACCAGCGGGGGCTTTGCCTTGCCTCGCGCTGCGTTGCTCTTCAAGAAACCAGTCGTTCCGGTCGCACGGCCGGTCTCTCAACCGGTTGCATTTTGCCCCCGCGACTCTTAAGCACCCGTGAGAATTTACCTCCAATTTGCAGTGTATTCGGCCCGGATCATTAATGAGAGGTGAAGCGGGGGTCCTATCGCCAAAAGGGAATAACTACACTTAACGTAGTGCTAATGACTCCCGTGCAAATCTACGAACGAGCCAGACCTATGAGACAGTTGGGACATGCGCCAAGGCACCGTTTCCGCGAGCGCCCAGGAGTGGGATCCCGGCCGTCATGTGCCTGATAAGGCAGAACAATCCTCGCTTCAGACGGCTCTTTCCGCGATCAAGAGCGCAGAGCCCAGGCCGGGCCTGAGCGTCTGGCTCGGGACTCTGACCATAAATCTCCTGTCACTGGCGCTGCCGCTAACGATTCTGCAGGCATATGATCGAATTTTGCCGAATGGTGCACTCGACACCTTCACCCTGATGGTGCTCGGCGCCACGGTGGCCATTGTTCTCGAAATGCTGATGCGCATGGCACGAATCGGCATTCTTGGTCGGCTCACGGCCGCTTTCGAATATCACATGCTGACGGAAGCCATAGGACGCATCCTTGCGGCTCCCGTTTCCACGATCGCTCGGCTGCCGGCAGGGGCATTGCTGGACAAGGTTCAATCGATCGATTTGCTGCGCGCATATCATGTCGGGCAGTCGCGGCTGGCGCTCATCGATTTGCCTTTTGCGTGCCTGTTTCTCGCCTTCATGTTCTTGATTGGCGGCAACATCGTTCTGGCACCGCTGTTGCTCATGCTTGCGCTGGCGCCTCTCAACCTGCGTTGCGTGAAGATGGAGGAAACCGTGACCGTGCGCCGGCGGGCGGACGAGGACCGAAGAACGGATCTGATCATCGAGATTCTGCGCGGCATCCGGACGATCAAGCTGCTGGCGGCCGAAGCGCTGATGATGAGGCGGCACGACCGCCTGCAGCAGACGACGGTCGAAAACTCCTATGACAGTCTGCTCATCGTCAATACCAATCAAAGCCTCACAAACCTGTTCACCAATCTCGTGCTGGTCCTGACGGTGTCCTATGGCGCCGTTCTCGTCATCGATGGCTCCATATCCGTTGGCGCGCTCGCGGCATGCACGACTCTGGCGGGGCGAGCCGTTCAGCCTGTCCTCCGGCTCTTCGCCCTGCATGGCCAGATCGTGGTGATCAACACGGCGAGACAGCGCCTGGCGGACGTGCTTGCCATTCCGCACGAGAGCCATCGCAGCAGCCAGCCGAGCGTTCACCTCAATGGGCGGATCGAGCTAGCGAACGTCAGCTTCCAGTATGCAGCGTCTGACCGCGCTCTGTTCAGCGATCTGAAACTCGTCATTCCAGCAGGCGCGATCTGCGGCATCACGGGACTCGATCTTGCCGGAAAGTCCACGCTCGCCAAGCTTATGGCAGGGGAGGCGGCGCCCACGTCGGGACACATCCTCATGGATGAGCACGATCTCAACGGCTCTCTGAACGTCGCCTTGAGATCGCGCATTGCGCTCGTCGGTCAAGAGCAAGCGCTGTTCGACGGAACGATTCTGGACAATTTGGCGATCTTCCGGCGTAGCGGTGGTATTGGAGATGCTTTAAGGGCTGCCCGACTCATCGGACTCGAGCAGGATATCCAGCGGCTGCCGAACGGTTATGAGACGCATATTTCCGACGGCATTGCAGAAGAACTGCCGGCAAGCTTCGCGCAACGCATCATGATAGCGAGAGCGCTCGGACGGCGGCCGAAAATTCTGATCCTCGACCAGGCGAATGCCGTGCTCGACATTCGGTCGGAACACTTCCTCCGACAAGCCCTCGTTGCGCTCAAAGGATCAGTGACCGTCATATTGATCACCGAGCGCCCCTCACTTCTGCGCATCGCCGATTCGATTCACGTTCTCTCGCAGGGCCGGCTCGTCCCGGCCTCCCTGCCGGCCCAGGGAGCCGGCGAAGGCCAGGCTCGCCATGGCTGAGCAGATTAGAGGGCCGAACCAACCTGTCCACTCTGCGTCGCCGTGGGTCAATGCGGTTCATGCGCAGCTTGAACTGCTTTCAGAGGCTTACCCGGATGGTTCGCCGGCTCGGGTCCTGGGTTCGACAGGCGCCAGCGCCTGCCTGGTTCCTCTCCTGGCCGCGATGAATTGGCCCGGGAATTCGCGCCACCTCTTCGAAGCGCTGCCGCATCTGCAGAACATCGAGGACATCGGCGCTCTCCGTGCCGTGCTGGTGAAACTAAATCTTGCCGCCGAGCCCATGCCGGCCGCCAAGCCGCTCTCCGAGCTCGACCTTCCCTGCCTCTTCTCCGACGACGGGAAACATATTCTCGTGCTGATCTGCCGAACCGCTGAGGGCGTCGAGACCTTCGACAGCGCAACGGGCCAGCGGCGCGTGCTGACGTCGCTGCCGAGGGTTGGAACGGTCTATTTCCCCCGGCCGATCGACATGGCCGAAGAGCGTGCGGAACTTCTCAGGCGAAACTGGACAGGAATTCTGCTCAGGCGCTTTCGCGGGACGATCGCACAGCTTCTCTTCGTCAGCCTGCTCATCAACGTGCTCGCCCTCATGCCCTCGCTGTTCGTGCTGGCAGTCTATGACACGGCGATTGCGTCAAAATCCGCGCCCATGCTGGTGAGCCTTCTTGCCGGAATCGTTATCTGCCTCGCCTGCGAGTATGGGTTCAGGCAGGCGCGCGGCCAAGCACTTGCCTTTCTGGGCGCGCGCTGGGACATCATCACGGGCGCCAAGGCGCTCGAGCGGGTGCTGCATCTTC
>DATBMX010000398.1:0-2570 GCA_036554625.1 Aestuariivirgaceae bacterium | reverse complement strand
CGCACGTGAGGGACACGCCGTCGACCTTGAGCTGGCCCTGGGGAACGACTTGGGCCTCGGGGCCGACGTCCTTCACATAGTCTTCGAGGCTAGGGCCCGAAATGGTGGAGCCCTCCTTGCCGGACCATTGGGCCTGGGAGGCGGCCGGGCAGGCGGCGCAAAACGCCATCGCCACAACGCCAGCCACCATCGCCCTCATGTTTGCCCGCCCCTCCCTCATGCCGGCAAGTCTAAAGCTCGCAACGACTCGGCACAATGCGGCAAGGTGTGCCGACGCACAGGTCATTCCTCAGGGCCAGCTCAAGATCGACGGTGTCCCGGTCACTTGCGGCAAGCGCCCGACGGTGCTGAACCCGAATTTCGACAGTTGGGGCGGCGCCTTTCCGGGCTTCATGATCCTCAACAACAAGAAGATCATCGGGCTCTCGACCCAAACCAAGCTCTACATCTACTCGCATGAATGCGGGCATCAGTTCGAGGGCGCCGACGAGACCAAGGCGGATCTCTTCGCCATCCGGCGCGGCGTCAAACGGGGCTGGCTCGACGCGCAAGGCATGGAGGATATCTGCGCCTTCATCTCGCAGTTGAAGGGCGATGCCGTCCACCCGCCCGGACCGCAACGCTGCGAGACCATGCGCAAATATTATCGCGAGCTGGTCGGGGCCTCGGGCCTGCAGACAGCCTCGCCGCCCACCTCGGTGGCCAAGCCGCACGCGCTCGCGCCGG
Source organism: Aestuariivirgaceae bacterium (assembly GCA_036554625.1). GTDB lineage: Bacteria > Pseudomonadota > Alphaproteobacteria > Rhizobiales > Aestuariivirgaceae > DATBLQ01. Next base: position 1,844 of record DATBMX010000398.1, on the reverse strand, counting down.
CAGAGTAGCGTGCTGGCGCGATCCGCCTCAGAAGATCCAGGCGATCATCAACCAAAACACCACGAAGAAGATCAAAAAGCCGAGAATCGTGAACGGCAGCTCGCCGAAAATGGCGTCGCCGCCCGACACGATCGCCATCACCAGGACGACGACGAAGGACACGCCGAAGGCGATCAACGCCGCGTCCTTGAGCCCGAGCCCCGCCGAAAAGGGATCGCCCTCGCCGAGCCCGCCGCCGAGGTAGTAAAGGCCGGCGCCGCCGATGATGATGAGCAGGAGGATGCCGCTGATCGCCGCGACCAGCAGCCTCAGCGCCTCGTTGCGTTCGCCCCTGTCGCTCGGCCGTGCCATCGCGCCCCTCCCCGCCTCAGGCGCGATTCTCGCGCATCTCTTGCGCGTTCGAGATCGCTTCGCTGATCAAGTGCGGGTCGGGCATGTCGGCGATGGTGAACTCAGGCATGTCGCCGGCGGTGGAGATTTGGATGGTCCCGACCCCAAGAATACGATTGACGAAGGTCTGCATGACGTTGACCGAGCGGATGTGCCGGAGCGACACCGAGGTGCGGTCCTTGCTCAGGATTCCCTTCTCGTAAAGGAGATCGCTGTCGGTGACGGTGAGCGCGGTTGCGCGGGTCTTGATGTACCAATAGAGCAGGATGAGAATGCCGGCGCCGAAGGCGGCGATGAGCAGGACCGCGAGGGTGAACCAGAAGGGATGGGCCCGGAACATGGCGGGATGCGCCTCGTAAAGCACTTGGTCCGGCATCTTCGATCCCTCTCCCGTGGTTCGGCGGCGAACCTTAGCCGCTGGCGGCCCGGCCTGAAAGGCTGGAAAGCGCGGCCGCTTGGCTCTACATAGCTTCCGTTGAAGAGGAACCCATGCAGAAATTCACCACGCTGACCGGGATCGCCGCCGTTCTGCCCATGATCAACGTCGATACCGACATGATCATTCCCAAGCAATATCTCAAGACCATCAAGCGCACCGGGCTGGGCAAGGGCCTGTTCGCCGAATTGCGCTATGACGAGGCGGGCGCGCCCTTGCTTGAGTTCGTCCTCAACAAAAAGCCCTACTCGGACGCGAAGATCCTCATCACCGGCGAGAATTTCGGCTGCGGCTCCTCGCGCGAGCACGCGCCGTGGGCGCTGCTCGATTTCGGCATTCGCTGCTTGATCGCGCCGTCCTTCGCCGACATCTTCTACAACAACTGCTTCAAGAACGGCATTCTCCCCATCACGCTGCCGCAAGCGGAGATCGACAAGCTGATCGACGATGCCGGGCGCGGCGCCAACGCCACGCTTTCAATCGACCTCGCCGCGCAAGAGATCAGAGGCCCCGACGGCGGCGTGATCCGGTTCGAGATCGACCCCTTCCGCAAGCGCTGCCTGATGGAAGGCCTCGACGATATCGGCCTCACCTTGGAGAAGGAGGGCGCCATCGAGACGTTCGAGCAAAGGGCCCGCCTCGAGCGCCCCTGGGCGTGACGCTATCGTCATCCTGAGGTGCAGCGGAGCGAGCCTCGAAGGATGACCACTCAAGCTGCGTCCTTCGAGGGCCGCTTCGCGGCCGCCTCAGGATGACGGAGTTATTTTTCGTGCTCTCCCCCAAGGGGAGAGCGGGAGTGTGCCTGGCAGACGGCGTCAGCGGTGCCGGATCGGGCCGATGCCTGTGAGAAGCCACTCGACCGACACGCGGCAGGCGAGGCAGAACGGCACGATCAAGTTATGCGGCATGAGCGAAGCGCCTCGGCCTTCATACTTGGTATAGGTCTCCCGGGTCACGCCAAGCAGCAACGCCATTTCCTCAAGCGGATAGCGGGCGGCGATTCGCGCCTGCCTGACGC
>DATBMX010000343.1:0-8479 GCA_036554625.1 Aestuariivirgaceae bacterium | reverse complement strand
GCTTCGTCGCGGTCAACCGTGATCCGGACGATTTCGGAGCCGGCGCGGGCAAGCGCCGCAACCTGCTGGGCGGTCGCCTCGACATCGGCCGTATCCGTATTGGTCATGGACTGGACGGCAATCGGAAACGCGCCGCCGATGGCGACCTTCCCGATCTTCGTCACAATCGACTTCCGGCGCTGGCCAACCGCCGAGAACGCCATGACTACTCTCCCAGGTTGTCCATGAGAAGCGTTCCTATCGGGCGGGGGCCCTTGGCGCAATGGCAATCGCTACATATGCTTGGAGGGCAAAAACCACAGGAGTCAACATGGCAAAGGCGAAAAAGAAGGTGGCCAGGAAAGCGGGAAGGAAAGCTGCGCGCGCGCCGAAGGAACTGAAGCGCATCGATCCCGGTCCTCGCATGAGCGATGCGATCATCCACGAGGGCCGCGTGTTTCTTGCCGGCAAAGTCGCCCAGCGAAGCAAGGGCGCCTCGGTGCGCGAGCAGACCGCCGATATTTTGGCGCAGATCGACGCCGTCCTCAAGAAGGCGGGCACCGACAAGACGCGCATTCTCTCGGCCAATATTTGGCTATCGGATATCGGAACTTTCGCGGAAATGAACGAAGTGTGGGATGCCTGGGTTGTTCCGGGGCGCACGCCGGCGAGGGCGACGGTCGAAGCAAGGCTTGCGGCGCCTGAATATAAGGTCGAGATTATGGTCACCGCCGCTCTCTAGGAGCGGCGTGCGAGCGAACGGAGCGCATCATGGCCACGGCAAGCACCCTGCGCAAATCCTCTGACGAGATGATTATGCTGGAGCATATTCCCTTCGAGCTCGATGGCGGCATTGCCTCGCGAGCGAGGATCGGCCTCATTGTCCTCGCCACCGATTACACGATCGAGCATGAATGGCGGCAGATCATGACACCGCTCGAAGGCGTGGCCCTTTATGCAAGCCGGATCTTCAACGACGCCACCATCACCCCCGAGACCTTGCGCGCCATGGAGCCGCGCATAGCAGCAGCGGCCGACGTAATTGTGCCCGGCTCCGACCTGGATGTCGTGGCGTATGGCTGCACCTCTGCCTCCATGGCGATCGGCGAAGAGAAGGTTTTCGCCAACATCCGCTCCGTCAGGCCTTCCGCCCGCTGCACGACGCCCATCACCGCCGCCTTTGCCGCCTTTCAAGCCTTTGGCGCCAAGCGCGTTGGCGTTCTGACGCCTTACCGGGCCGATGTGAATCGCATTGTCGCCGACTACATCCGCGCTCGCGGTTTCAATGTTCCCGTCTTCGGCTCCTTCAATGAGGAGAACGACGGCAAAGTGGCTCGCATCTCCCCGCGCTCGGTGAAGAGCGGCATAGACCAGGTGAAAAGCCGCGCCGACGTGGATGCCGTGTTCGTCTCCTGCACGAGCGTCCGGCTGGCTGAGGCCGCAAGCGAGATCGAGCAGGAAATCGGGATTCCCGTGACCTCATCCAATCACGCCATGGCCTGGCATGCCTTGCGCCTGGCGGGCATTGACGACTCACTGCCGCAATTTGGTCGGCTGTTCACCCTGCCCTTTGTCCGCTGAGTTGGGCATTCATCTGCGCCTTTGCGAAACGGCTTCGGCCATGACGCAAAGGATCTCCCACATGACATTGGCGGCGTTGTAGGCGGTATAGCCGGAGGGATCGAACGGCGGCGACACCTCCACGATATCCGCCCCCACGATGTCGAGCCCGCGCATGAGCCTGAGCATGAACACCGCCTCCCGGTTGGTGAACCCGCCGACTTCCGGCGTTCCTGTTCCCGGAGCATAGGACGGATCGAGCGCATCTATGTCGAAGCTCACGTAGAGGGGTTGGGTTCCGACGATGCCCTTCGCGATCTCCATCGTCCTTTCCACCCCGAGCTTGGCGAACTCCTCGATCTCGATGATCCGCACCCCCGCCTGTTCCGCGAAATCGCGGTCCTCGTAATCATACATGGAGCCGCGAATGCCGATCTGCACCGTGCGCTTGGCGTCGAGCACGCCGTCTTCGATGGCGCGGCGAAACGGCGTCCCATGCGTAATCTTGTAGCCGCCGAAATAGCTGTCGAAGAGATCGGTATGAGCATCGAAATGCACCATGCCGACTGGAGCGTTTCGTCCCACCGTCTTCAGGATCGGATAGGACACGAGATGGTCGCCTCCTGCCGACAGCGGCCTGATCCCCATCTGGATCACCTTGTCGTAGAACCGTTCGATACGCTTCACAGCATCTTTGACATCTGCCGGATTGACATCGGCATCGCCGAGATCGGCGATATTCGCGAGATCATAGGGGCAGAGTTTCATCGCCGGATTGACCCTCCGGATCATCTGCGACATCTCGCGGATTTGCCGCGGCCCATGGCGGGGACCGGGCCGGTTGGTCGTGCCTCCGTCAAAGGGAACGCCAATGAGCCCGATCTCCACGCCCTTGGCCTTGTTCAGCGGCACGTGCGGCAGGCGCATGAAAGTGGCGATGCCGGCAAAGCGTGGCGTGACGAGACCAGACAGCGGTTGGTTGAATGGCTTGTTCGCAGGCTTGTCCATCATGCGCTCCTCCCGTTGCCATCCATTTTCCGCCAGCCGGTCCCGCGCAACAAGACAAAAGCAGAGGCGCGATGTTAGGGTGACGCAATGAGCATGACAGCCGACATCATCGTGATCGGCGCAGGCATGGCGGGCGCCTCCGTGGCGGCCCATCTCGCCGCGCATTATCGCGTCCTCATCCTCGAAATGGAAGATCGCCCAGGTTATCACACGACGGGCCGTTCCGCTGCTCTCTATGAACCGAACTATGGTCCGCCCGCCATCAAGGCTCTCTCTCGGGCTTCGAAATCCTGGTTCGACGCTCCGCCCCCGGGCTTTGCGGATAGGGCCGTTCTTTCTGATCGGCCGACGCTGTTCATCGTGCTGGAAGGCCAGGAGAAGTCCGAGGCGGAGTTCGCGCGACATGCCAAAGATGTTGAGCGCATCTCGGTTCAGGAAACTTCGCGCCTCGTGCCCATCCTGCGGGAGAGCGCGCTCCTCGGCGCCTATCTCGATCGTTCGACCGCAGATATCGACGTCGATATCCTACACCAGGCCTATCTTCGCCTCTTCCGCGCCCGCGGCGGTAGTCTCGTCGTTTCCGCCGAGGTCGCCAATCTCGTCAATCGCAATGATTCATGGAACTGCCGAACCAAGGCCGGGGATTTCAGCGCCGGGCTTATCGTCAATGCCGCCGGCGCATGGGGAGACGTCGTTGCCCAGCGCGCCGGGCTGAAGCCCCTCGGTCTTCAGCCCAAGCGCCGCTCTGTTGCCCTCATACCGGCTCCCGACGGCTATGATGTGCGAGACTGGCCGGCCACCGCCGATGTTGGTGAGACTTTTTACTTCAAGCCGACGGGCGGTGTTTTGATGTTGTCGCCCGCCGACGCGACGCCCGTCGATCCGCATGATGCCTATGCCGACGACATGATGATTGCGGAAGGCGTTGCACGCTTTGAGGCGGCGAGCACTTTGGAAGTCAAGCATCTTCAGAGAAGCTGGGGAGGCCTCAGGACCTTCACCCCCGACGGCGATCCCGCTGTCGGCAGAGACCCTGACTGTGAGGCATTTTTCTGGCTCGTCGGCCAGGGCGGCTATGGAATACAGACGGCGCCCGCCCTTTCCCTCGCCGCCGCGGCCCTGATCGAAACTGGGGCGATTCCAGGCATGATTTCATCCTTTGGCGTCGCTGAGTCAGAGCTTTCGCCTAGCCGTTTTCGGTGATGCATCCGGGCCAGTTCCCTTGCCCGTTAAAAGCTGCTTAGATGCGTCATCCGCCCGCAGGCGGGCGCATTCAAACTCTTGTCCAACAACAGGGAGGTTTGTTCATGAAACGCTACAAGTTGCTGGTAGCGGCGCTGATGGGCGCTTCGATGCTCGTCGCCGGAACGGCGCAGGCGAAGACGCTTGTCTATTGCTCGGAAGGTTCTCCGGAAGGTTTCGACCCGGCGCTTTACACGGCCGGCACCACCTTCAATGCGTCTTCACGTCCGATCTACAACCGACTCGCCGAATTCGAGCGTGGCACGACCAACGTCATCCCTGGACTTGCCGAGCGATGGGAGGTCTCTCCTGACGCGCTCGAGTACACCTTCTATCTTCGCAAGGGCGTGAAGTTCCACACCACCGACTTTTTCACGCCAACGCGCGAGTTGAACGCCGACGATGTCGTCTTCACTTTCGAGCGGCAGTGGAAGAAGGAACATCCCTGGAACCAGTACACGGCGGGCACCGCCTGGGAATATTTCGACAGCATGTCCATGCCTGATCTGCTCAAGGAAATCGTCAAGGTCGATGATTACACCGTGAAGATCGTTTTGAATCGTCCCGAGGCCCCGATGCTTGCCAATCTGGCAATGGATTTCGCCTCGATCATGTCCAAGGAATATGCCGACAAGCTTGAAGCTGAGAGCAAGAAGGACATGCTGAACCAGCAGCCGGTCGGCACGGGTCCCTTCCAGTTTGTCAATTACCAGAAGGACGCCGTCATCCGCTACAAGGCGCATCCCGACTACTGGAATGGCAAGCAGCCGATCGACGATCTGGTCTTCGCCATCACGGTTGATGCCTCGGTTCGCCAGCAGAAGCTGAAAGCCGGTGAATGCCATGTCGCGCCCTACCCCAACCCTGCCGATCTGGCCGATCTCAAGGCTGACGCCAATCTGCAGGTCATGGAGCAGGAGGGCCTGAACGTGGGCTACCTGGCCTACAACACCACGCAGGCCCCTTTTGACAATGTCGAGGTGCGCAAGGCGTTGAACATGGCCATCAACAAGCAGGCTATCCTTGATGCCGTCTTCCAGGGCGCCGGCACGATCGCCAAGAACCCGATCCCGCCCACCATGTGGTCCTACAATGACGAGATCCAGGACGACTCCTATGACCCGGATGCCGCCAAAAAGGCGCTTGACGCGGCTGGCGTCAAAGACCTGAAGATGAAAATCTGGGCCATGCCGGTGCAGCGTCCGTACAACCCGAATGCTCGCCGCATGGCCGAGCTCATCCAGGCGGATTTCGCCAAAGTGGGTGTCACGGCCGAGATCGTCTCCTACGAATGGGCGGAGTATCTGAAGCTCTCCAAGGAGAAGAATCGCGATGGTGCGGTGCTCCTGGGCTGGACGGGCGACAATGGCGATCCCGACAACTTCCTCGCCGTGCTCCTGGGCTGCGATGCTGTCGGCAACAACAACCGCGCCCAATGGTGCAACAAGGAGTTTGACGATCTGATCCAGAAGGCGAAGACCTTGCCCAACAATGATCAGCGCGAGCCGCTTTACAAGGAAGCGCAGGTCATCTTCAAGCGCGAGGCGCCCTGGGCCACGATTGCCCATTCCGTCGTATTCATGCCGATGTCCAAGAAGGTCACCGGCTACAAGATGGATCCTCTGGGCTCCCATCGCTTCGACGGCGTGGACATCACAGAGTAGTCAACATCGGTTCTGCGGCCTGCCAGGGTGAGTGGGCCGCAGAACCTCGAACGCCTGCGCCTGCCGACGAGCAGTGACGCAAAGCCGGCGTCGGAAAGACAGGTTGAATGCTCCGCTTTCTTCTCGGCCGGTTGAGCCTTCTCATCCCCACCTTCATTGGCATCACCATCGCCGCATTCAGCTTTATCCGCCTGCTTCCCGGCGACCCGATCCTCGTCATGGCCGGAGAGCGCAGCGTCTCACCCGAGCGCCACGCCGAGCTGATGCGCCAGTTCGGTTTCGACCGGCCCCTTTGGCAGCAGTATGTCGAATATCTCGCCAATGCTCTTTCCGGCGATCTCGGCCGGTCGCTTGTCACCAAGCGGCCCGTTTTCGATGAGTTCATGACCCTCTTTCCGGCGACCCTCGAACTCTCTCTTTGCGCCATTCTTTTGGCGATCGTCATCGGCATTCCCGCCGGCAGCATTGCTGCCGTGAAGCGCGGCTCCGCCTCGGATCACCTGGTTATGGGTTCTGCCCTCGTCGGCTTTTCCATGCCCATCTTCTGGTGGGGCCTTTTGCTCATCATCCTTTTCTCAGGCGTCCTCCAGTGGACTCCGGTTTCGGGCCGCATCTCTCTTGTCTATTTCTTTCCACCCGTCACTGGCTTCATGTTGATCGACAGCCTTCTGTCGGGCCAGAAAGGCGCCTTCGCCTCGGCCGTTTCGCATCTGATCCTTCCCACCATCGTGCTCGGCACCATTCCCCTGGCCGTCATCGCGCGCCAGACGCGCTCCGCCATGCTGGAAGTCCTGAGCGAGGATTATGTGCGCACCGCGCGCGCCAAGGGTCTGGGCCCTTCGCGTGTCATAGGCATCCACGCGCTGCGCAACGCAATGATTCCCGTCATCACAACGGTCGGGCTGCAGGTCGGCACCTTGCTGGCCGGCGCCATTCTCACCGAGTCGATCTTCTCCTGGCCAGGCATCGGCAAATGGATGGTCGACTCGATTTTCCGCCGCGACTATCCCTCCGTCCAAGGCGGCCTGCTTCTCATCGCCGCCATGGTGATGATCGTCAATCTGATTGTCGATCTCCTCTATGGGGTCATCAATCCTCGCATCAGGCACGCACGATGACCGTCGACACCGTCGAACACGTGGTGATTGATCGCAAGCGCGTCGGCAGCTTGGCGCTCCTTCAGGAATTCTGGAGCTATTTCCGCGAGAACCGCGGCGCCGTCGTTGGCCTCGCGGTCTTCATCCTCACCTGTTTCCTCGCCCTCTTCGCCGACGTCATAGCGCCTTATTCGCCGACTGAGCAGTTTCGCGACGCTTTGCTGGCGCCTCCCGCCTGGCAGGATGGCGGAAGCGCAAGATTCCTTCTCGGTACTGATGCCGTCGGCCGCGATCTCCTGTCACGGCTTCTCCATGGTGCCCGCTACTCGCTCTTCATCGGTTGCATCGTTGTGTCGCTGTCTCTCGTTGTGGGGATTTTGATCGGCCTTGTGGCAGGTTTCGTCGGCGGCGCGACCGACACGCTCATCATGCGCCTCATGGACATCATCCTCGCCTTTCCCAGTCTGCTCTTGGCGCTGGCGCTGGTGGCCATATTGGGGCCGAGCCTCACCAACGCCATGATCGCCATTGCCCTCGTTCAGCAGCCCCATTATGTGCGCCTGACCCGCGCCTCTGTCCTCGCCGAGAAAACCAAGGACTATGTGACGGCCGCCCGCGTCGCCGGCGTCGGACCGCTGCGCCTGATGTTCCGCACCATTCTGCCGAACTGCATGGCGCCCCTTATCGTTCAGGCAGCCCTGTCGTTTTCCAATGCCATTCTCGACGCTGCAGCCTTGGGCTTTCTCGGCATGGGCGCTCAACCTCCGACGCCCGAATGGGGAACGATGCTTGCCGAATCGCGCGAGTTCATTCTCCGCGCCTGGTGGGTTGTGACCTTTCCCGGCCTTGCCATCCTCATCACCGTGCTCTCCATCAACCTCATGGGCGACGGGCTGCGCGACGCGCTCGATCCTCGCCTCAAGCGCAGCTGATCTCATGGCGCTCCTCGAGATCGAAAATCTGACGGTTGAATTCGAGACCGTCCATGGCGCGTTTCGCGCCGTCGACAATCTGTCCTTGCGCCTGGACAAGGGCGAAGTCTTGGCCATCGTCGGTGAATCGGGCTCCGGCAAATCCGTCGCCATGCTCGCCGTCATGGGGCTCCTGCCCTGGACGGCGAGGATAACCGCAGATCGCCTGTCTTTCGACGGCACGGGTCTCCTGTCGCTCGACCACAAGGCCCGCCGTTCCATCATCGGCAATGACATGACGATGATCTTCCAGGAACCTCTGACCAGCCTCAACCCGTGTTTCACCATCGGCTTTCAAATCATGGAGACGCTGCGGTTTCACCTCAAGCTGACGCGCAAGGAGGCGCGCGCCCGCGCCATTGCCCTTCTGCGCGACGTCGGCATTCCCGCGCCCGAGCGCCGCATCGATTCTTTCCCCCATCAATTGTCGGGTGGCATGAACCAGCGCGTCATGATCGCCATGGCCATTGCCTGCAAGCCCAAGCTGTTGATCGCCGATGAGCCGACGACCGCCCTTGATGTCACGATCCAGGCCCAGATCTTGGATTTGCTTCTGGGCCTCCAGCGCGAGACCGGCATGGCGCTTGTCTTGATTACCCACTCCATGGGCGTCGTTGCCGAAACAGCCGAGCGTGTCTGTGTTCAATATGCCGGGCAGAAAGTCGAGGAACAGGAGGTCATGGGTCTCTTCAACGACCCCCATCACCCCTATACCCATGCGCTGCTCGCAGCCTTGCCGGAACGGGCGACTGTCAAGAGACTCCCCTCGATTCCAGGTGTCGTCCCCGGCCAGTTCAATCGTCCCCCGGCATGCTTGTTCTCACCCCGCTGCCGCTTCGCCACCGATCTGTGTCGCACCGTCGTGCCGCCGCGCCAGCCTCAGAATCTCGGCCTGGCGCTGTGCCATTATCCGTTGATCGCCGGCGTGCCGCAGAACCATCCCGGCACGGGCCGGGAC
>DATBMX010000260.1:0-1674 GCA_036554625.1 Aestuariivirgaceae bacterium | reverse complement strand
CTCATCGGCGGCGGAACCGTGCGTTGTGCTTGGGCTCGTCCGCCTTGGCCATCAGCGGGGTGAGCCGATCGAGCGGGCTCATCACCTCGCGGATCGTCTTGCTGGCGACCTGGGTGTAGAGCGCCGTGGTCTCGAGCTTGGCGTGTCCAAGGAGGACTTGGATGACGCGGATGTCGATGTTCTGCTCGAGCAGGTGGGTCGCGAAGCTGTGCCGCAGCGTGTGCGGTGTCACGCGCTTGGTGATCTCGGCCATGTGGGCTGCGGCGTGGCAGGCGCGAGTGAGCTGCCGTGTCGTCATCGGGTTGACCGGGGTCTGGCCGGGGAACAGCCAACCCTGCGGCCGCGCAATGCGATACCAGTCGCGCAAAAGCTTCAGCAGCTGTGGAGAGAGCATCGCGTGGCGATCCTTACGCCCCTTGCCTTGCTCGACACGCAACATCATGCGTTTGGAGTCGATGTCGGAGACCTTCAGCGAGGCGATCTCGGAGACGCGCAGTCCGGCACCATAAGCAACGCTGAATGCCGCTTTGTATTTGATGCTTGGTGCCGCCTCCAGAAACCGCGCAACTTCCTCGGGACTTAAGACTACTGGGATCTTCCGCGGCAAGTGTATGAACGCCAGTTGCTTGCCGAGCTCGGGACGATCAAGCGTTACGTTGAAGAAGAACCGCAACGCCACGCTGCTCTGGTTGATCTTTGATACGCCAGCGCCGCTTGACGTCAGATTCAATTGAAAGCGTCGTACGTCTTCGGGCTTGGCGGTGTCGGGAGAGCGGCCGAGAAATTTTGCGAAGTCCTTGACGCTTCGCACATAGTCGTGCTGGGTCTTCTGGCCAAACTTGCGGATCGCCATGTCTTCGATCATGCGCCGGCGCAATGGGCTGATGGCCTTGTCGGTCATGGAGGTGCTCCTGTCTTGGAAGAGGTTTTGGCAACACCTCGATCTCAAGACAGGACGCTTCCAGCTCGCTACTGCTCGGCTACCGTCGCACCCGCTTTCCCCAGCGCCTACCGCGCGAGCGGTTTAGTCCTTTGGCACACCGCGTCAATTCGCGCATTGCAGCGGCACGGCAGCAATTGAGGGTAGAGCGGACCTAATGCGGAATTGCAGAAGAGGCGATTGGACCCGGAGCAGACCTCGGACTGATCTGCCCGCGGGCAGCAGGTTTGAAAAATCGTCCCATTACCCCTGACGGATCCTCGCGAACTGGGATATCCTGCGATGCGGTTCTCTGGCTCGTTGAGGGTCAGATGCAATTCGATCAATTAAAACGGCGCGAGTTCATCAGGTTACTCGGCGGCGCGGCGGCTGCGGGGTGTTCTGTTGCAGGAGCTCAGACTCCGAGGGAGCGGCCCGTCATCGGCATACTTCGGTCGGGTACCCAAACCCAGCTCAAAGGCTTGCGCTTCGGTCAATTGTTTTTGGAAGGATTGCGTGAACTCGGATACATCGAGGGGCGTGACTTCGACATCATCGCTCGCTTTGCCGAAGCCACCGACGAATTGCCCAAAGCTGCGGAACAGTTGGTTCAGCTTAACCCCGACGTTATTTTCGCCGCCGCGTCCGCCAATGCACTCGCCACGAGGAAGGCAACATCAACGATCCCGATCGTTGTTGCAGCGCTAGGAAACCCGGCCGCACTCGGTTTGGCAGCAAGCGATTTTCGCCGTCCA
>DATBMX010000213.1:0-20974 GCA_036554625.1 Aestuariivirgaceae bacterium | reverse complement strand
CTGGCTCTGGCCACATGGTCGCCGCCTGACTTGGCTCCTCCCCCGGATGGCATTGCACCACGTCTCAATTGGTTCGGTGCGCCGGGTGCCGCACTCTCTGATACGCTGATGCGCCTGATAGGCCTGGGCGTCATCGGCCTTATCGCGGTGCCCACCGTCTGGGCTCTGGAACTGATTGCCCATCGCGCCCCAAAACATCTGCTGCGCCGCTTTCTTGCCTGGCTGATCTGGATGGTGACCTTGACGAGCTTTCTTTCCATGCTCCCGCAGCCGGCAGGCGGGCCCCTTCCTCACGGCATGGGCGGCACTTTGGGCATGGGAATGTCAAACGCGCTGCTTTGGCTCCTGTCCTTCGGGCTGAAAGGGGCCTTTGCCTTTGTGGTTGCCATTTTCACATTGGGCTTTCTATCGCTGTCGACATTCTTCTGGGCAATCAACCACTCAGGCGTCAACGCCCTCATCTTGGCAGGTATTTTTGGCGCGCGCGGCCATGATGCCATTGACGCATTCGTTGGCGCCCTGGGACACACCTTTCTATCGCTCGGCTGGGCGTTCAGCCGCTTGCTTCCTCGCCGATTGCCCAGGAGCGAAATCGCTCCCGCCGAATCTCGCTTCCGCCGTCTGCTGCGCTTTCTGCGTCCCGCCGAGGCGCCAGGGCAAGAACCGAAGCTCGAGCCGACGCTTCCTGCCGCTCGCGCTCGCGTGAAGGTGGCAAAGCCTCCCTCCCAGGCCGAAACCGATGAAGCCGAGGATGATGAAGACGAGATGGATGGCGACGAGGACGAGACCGATGAGGGCGAAGATGCAATATCGGCAAACCCCGCAACGCGGCGCATACTGCGCAACACCAAGCCGGTGAAGCCGGGCAAAGGTCTGTCGAAGCAAAAGCCATCAGCGATCGTCAGCCGCGATTTCAACCTGCCGTCCCTGTCCCTGTTGGCCGAACCCAAGCATCTCGGCCGAGCCGAGGAACTGTCCGACGAGGTCCTCGAGCAGAATGCCAGAATGCTCGAGAGCGTTCTCGACGATTTCGGCGTCCGCGGCGAGATCATCAATGTCCGCCCCGGGCCCGTCGTCACCCTTTACGAGCTTGAGCCTGCGCCCGGCATCAAATCTTCGCGGGTCATCGGCCTCGCCGATGATATTGCGCGCTCGATGAGCGCTGTGGCGGCGCGTGTCGCAGTAGTCTCCGGTCGCAACGCCATTGGCATTGAACTGCCCAATGCTCGCCGCGAAACCGTCTATCTGCGCGAGCTTCTCTCCTCCGAGCCCTTCGAAAAATCTGCCCAGAGCCTGTGCCTGGCGCTCGGCAAGAACATCGGCGGCGAGCCCATCTTCGCCGATCTGTCGAGAATGCCTCATCTCTTGATCGCCGGGACAACCGGCTCCGGCAAATCGGTGGGCATCAACACCATGATCCTGTCGCTGCTCTACCGGCTTCCGCCGGAAAAATGCAGGCTGATCATGATCGACCCCAAGATGCTGGAGCTTTCCGTCTATGAGGGCATTCCCCATCTCTTGGCGCCAGTCGTCACCGATCCCAAGAAGGCAGTCGTGGCATTGAAATGGGCGGTCCGCGAAATGGAGGACCGGTACCGCAAGATGTCCAAGCTCGGTGTGCGCAATGTCGACGGCTACAACGCCCGCGTCGAGCAGAACCTTGCCAAGGGCGTGCCCATGACCCGCAAGGTGCAGACGGGCTACGACCCGGAGACCGGCGAGCCGATCTTCGAGGAAGAGGAGATCGAGCTGCACCCGATGCCCTTCATCGTCGTGATCATCGATGAAATGGCCGATCTCATGATGGTTGCCGGCAAGGACATCGAAGGCGCGGTCCAGCGCCTCGCCCAGATGGCTCGCGCCGCGGGCATCCATGTGGTCATGGCGACCCAAAGACCCTCGGTTGACGTCATCACCGGCACGATCAAGGCCAATTTCCCCACCCGCATCAGTTTCCAGGTGACGTCGAAGATTGACAGCCGCACGATTCTCGGCGAGCAGGGCGCCGAGCAGCTCTTGGGCCAGGGCGACATGCTCTATATGGCGGGCGGCGGGCGCATCATTCGCCTGCATGGGCCCTTTGTCTCCGATGAGGAGGTGGAGAAAATCGTCAAGTTCCTGAAGGGCCAGGGCAAGCCCGAATATGTCGAGGCCGTCACCGCGGAGGCCGAGGAGGGAGAACTGGGCGAACCGGGCTTCGGAACGCCCGAGGGCGGCAGCGGCGATGAGCTTTACGATCAGGCGGTGGCGGTCGTGATTCGCGACAAGAAGGTCTCGACGAGCTACATTCAGCGCCGTCTCCAGATCGGCTACAACAAGGCGGCAAGCCTGATCGAACGCATGGAGAAGGAGGGGCTGATCAGCCCGGCCAATGCAACCGGAAAGAGGGAGATATTGGTGGGCAATGACGCGGCATGAATGCCGCAAATCTGCCTCCTTGATAAGACACTAGCACTCTTTGCCCACCGTTCTGTTCGGTGAAAACTACGGGAATCCTCCACATGATCATTTCACATCGGGTCTGCCGAAAACTTGCCGCTGTGTCTCTCATTGCCGCTGCGCTTGCTCTGGGTGGTCCGGCTGGGACATCCTTGGCGTCCTCCCTGTCTGCCGAGGCAAAGTTGGCCGTCGAGGATTTGTCGGAGTATTTCAACAGCTTCAAGACTCTTCAGGGCGAGTTCACCCAGGTGAGCCCCCAGGGGCGGGTCTCGACGGGCGTCTTCTATTTGAGCAAGCCCGGCCGGCTGCGCTTCGAATATGCGCCCCCCAATCCCTTCCTCGTCGTTTCCGACGGCTCGTGGGTTGTCATCGAAAACCGCAAGCAGAAGACGACGGATCAATATCCCCTGGCGGCGACGCCGCTCAAGCTTTTGCTGTCCAATCAGATTGATTTGATGGAGGAGGCCGAAATAAAGAGTGTCGAGACCAGCGAAGGCGTGGCTACAATAGAGGTCGAGGATCGCAACCGGGCGATACCCGGCCGGCTGGTTCTTGTCTTCGACACCAACCGCAAGGAGCTGTCCCAATGGATCGTTGAGGACGCAAAGGGCAAGCGAACCACAATTTCTCTTGCCAATCTCGAGACCGGAGTCGATCCCGATCCGAAGCTATTCGTGGCGAAAGTGGCAAAGAGAAAGAGCAACCGCTGAGCTCAAGTTATCCACCATCACGAAATTGTGGCTAAAGATGTATTGAAACCTTGGCCGGGCTTTCTTAATTATTCGGCAGTACAGGCTGTCCCAACAGGCGGCTGGACTGCCCCCGCTCATAAGGCCGCCGACAGCTGGTACGCGTCGGCTTCCCCTCCCGACGCAGAAGCGCTGAACGCGCCGGGCGCCTGGCCCCCGACCAGGCGCCCGTTTCGTTTTGGGGAGAATTCTCCTGTAAAATCAGGGCCCTTCGGACCAGTCTAATCATGGCCATTAGGATAGCCACCTGGAACATCAATTCAGTCCGGCTGCGCGCCGAGCTCGTTTTGAGGCTTCTAAAGGAGCAGCAGATCGACGTTCTGTGCCTTCAGGAGACCAAATGCCCTCCCGGGCAATTCCCCTCATCGCTGTTCAGGGAGGCGGGGTACGGCTTTATCGCCGATCATGGTCAGGCGGGATATCATGGCGTCGCCATAATCTCCCGGCTGCCGTTCCAGGAGGTGTCCCAGCGCCAGTTCTGCGGCAAGACGGACGCCCGTCACATAGCCGCCCGGCTGACCGGGGATTGGCCGGCCCTCATCCACAATCTTTATGTCCCGGCCGGTGGTGACGAGCCGGACCCTGAGAGAAACGTGAAATTTGCCCATAAGCTTCAGTTTTTGGACGAGCTTTCCCATTGGTTCGGTTGCGCCGGAAACCACCGTGCCGGACCGACCATCGTCGTGGGCGACCTCAACGTTGCGCCCTATGAAAACGACGTCTGGTCGCACAAGGCTCTGCTCTCCGTCGTTAGTCACACCCCTGTCGAGACCGAAAAGCTTCTCGCCTTCCTGGCGCGCAGCCAGCTCGTCGACGCCATGCGCGCCAAGGTTCCGCAGGAGGAGAAGCTTTACACTTGGTGGAGCTATCGCGCGCGCGACTGGCGTGTCTCGAATCGCGGTCGCCGTCTCGATCACATATGGATGGATGCCGCGCTCAACAGCTCCTGCCGCTCGATTGAAGTGCTTTCCGAAGCGCGAGGCTGGCAGCGCTCCTCCGATCATGTTCCGGTAATCACCACCCTCGCGTGATCGGTCAGCTCTGAAACATCAGCTTGAGTTCGGTGAGCGAGTCGATGGAACGGCCCATGCGCAGGGCGACATTTCGCATGACGGCACGGCCGAACTCCGGAAATTCCGCTGCAAGCCGGGTAAAGAGCTCGCGCTCGATCCGCTTTGCGGTCAGGGCGCTTGCCGCCTTGACCGTCACGCCATAAGCGGCATCGGCAAGCATCGGCAATTCTCCAAGCAAGGCCCCTGACTCTGCCGTCGCAACAACCTCTCCCCGGCCTTCGGCATCGTCATAGATTTCCGCGGTTCCGCTGACGAGCAGATAGGCTGCTCCGCCCTTCTCCCCCTTCTTGAACAGGCAATCCCCCGCCGCGAGCGAGACTGGCTTGGCCGAAAACGCCAAGAGCTGCAGATGCGCCGCGCCGCTGTTCGCAAAGAGGGGAATCTGCTGCAGCAGTTCGACCTCGGCTTTGATCTGCATGCGCTTCTCCCTTTTTAGTCCGGCACGGTGTCTAGGGGACGAGCCTGTAACCGCCTGTCTCCGTTACCAGGATCTCGGCATTGGCGGGATCCTTTTCGATCTTCTGTCGCAGCCGGTAGATGTGGGTCTCAAGCGTATGCGTCGTGACCCCGGCATTGTAGCCCCACACCTCATGCAGCAATATATCCCGCCCCACCGCCTGATCTCCGGCGCGATAGAGGAATTTGAGGATGGACGTTTCCTTCTCGGTCAGACGAACCTTCTTATTGTCGCCGGTAAGCAGCAGTTTCGCGCTTGGCTTGAACGTATAGGGGCCAAGCTTGAACACAGCATCCTCGCTCTGCTCATGCTGGCGCAAATGCGCCCTGATCCGCGCCAGCAGCACGCCGAAGCGGAAAGGCTTTGCCACATAATCATTGGCTCCCGAATCGAGCCCCAGAATCAAGTCGGCGTCTGATCCTTGCGCCGTAAGCATGATGATCGGCCCCTTGTAACCGTTGCGCCGCATGATCTTGCAGGCTTCTCGGCCATCCATGTCGGGAAGATTGACGTCCAAAATCACCAGATCGACATGCTGCATCTTCAGATGCTTGACGCCGGCAGTGGCGCTGCTTGCATCGGCCACCGAAAATTCGCCGTGCAACGAGAATTGCTCCTTCAGAGAGTCCCGCAATTGTTCGTCGTCATCGACAATCAGGATTTTCTTTGCCGTGCTCATGCCTAGTCCGCTGATAAGCCTGTCGTTCTTTCCTGAGCCCTCTCTGCGCTTTATGCTAATGGCCCGGTCAGCGAATTGAAAGACCATATGGCTTCGGAGTTCTTGCAGCTGCATGTGAGAGGAACAGGAAATGCTCCCCGCGGCATCCTTGAATGTCCCGGACGCCGCCTGCGATGCACACTGGGCCGCGGCGGCGTCAGGGCGGACAAGCAGGAAGGCGACGGCGCCACGCCGGCTGGCTCCTGGCCGTTAAGAAGAGTGCTTTACCGTCCCGACCGCGTGCCTCCGCCAGAAACGGCCCTGCCTGTGGAGCAGCTGACGGAAAGCGACGGCTGGTGCGATGATCCGCGAGATGCGGCTTACAACAAGCCGGTCCGCTTGCCCTATCCCGCCAGCGCCGAGGAGATGTGGCGTCCAGATCGTCTCTACGACATTGTCGTCGTTATTGGCCATAATGACGACCCGGCAATTCCCGGCCTCGGCAGCGCAATCTTCATGCATCTGGCCGACCCCGACGGCAAGGCCACGGCAGGCTGTATTGGCCTCGCACTGAGCGACCTGACGGATCTCCTTCGCCACTGTGGCCCCGGCACGAGACTCATTGTCGAGCCCTAGTTTGAACTCTTGGTCCGCTCTCCGAAAATCGCTGTCCCCACTCTCACATGCGTGGCGCCGAAGCTGATGGCCGTCTCGAGATCTCCGCTCATGCCCATGCTCAATTTTGTAAGGCCGTTGCGCCTGGCGATCTTGGCGAGAAGCGCGAAATGAAAAGCAGCTTCCTCGTCAAGCGGCGGAAGGCACATGAGGCCCGCGATTGGCAGCTTCAACGCGTCCCTGCACAGCGCGATCAGACCATCCGCCTTTTCCGGCACCACACCCGACTTCTGCTCCTCCTCTCCCGTGTTGACCTGGATGAAAAGCTCGACCGCCCTCTCTTGCCTGCGCAGCTCATCCGCGATGACCCGCGCCAGTTTCTCCCGGTCTATCGTATGTATGACGTCGAAAAGCCCGACCGCCTCGGCGGCTTTGTTGCTTTGCAGCGGACCCACGAGATGAAGCCTTGCATCGGGCCACATTCTCTTGAGCTCCGGCCATTTCGCCTTCGCTTCCTGGACCCTGTTTTCTCCGAAGTCCCTGTGCCCTGCCAGGAGTACGGGTGTGACGGCTTCAGCCGGTATCGTCTTGCTGACGGCGACCAGGGTAATCTCGTCGGCATTCCGCTGGGCGGTTCCGGCTGCCTTCTCGATGCGTTTTTTCACTGCCGCGAAACCGGCTGGTTCTGTCTGATATTCGGGGGCCAAGGCTAGAGCGAAGCTCGTCTGTCGCTGGTTGAATAGGCAGCATATGACCAAGCTTGCGACCCGTTGCAAGTATTGGTACGCAAGCCATAACGGGGCGAAGGCCCGGGTAATGGCCATGGAACGCTACAACCACCGAACCTCTGAAAGCCACTGGCAGAAGCGCTGGAACGATGAGCGCGTCTTCGAGGCCAAGGAGACGTTCGGCAAGCCGAAACATTACGTCCTCGAGATGTTTCCCTATCCGTCCGGACGGATTCACGTGGGGCATGTCCGCAACTACACCATGGGCGACGTTCTTGCCCGTTACATGCGCGCGCGCGGACACAATGTGCTTCATCCCATGGGATGGGATGCTTTCGGCATGCCGGCGGAGAATGCGGCCATCGAGAAGGGCGTTCACCCGAGGAACTGGACCTATGAGAATATCGCCGCCATGCGTCGTCAGCTCAAATCCATGGGACTGTCGATCGATTGGACGCGCGAGATAGCCACCTGCGATCCCTCTTACTATCGCCATGAGCAGGAGATTTTTCTGGATTTTCTCGCCGCTGGGCTCGTGGAAAGAAAAATATCGCAGGTGAACTGGGATCCGATCGACCAGACGGTGCTTGCCAATGAGCAGGTCATCGAGGGACGGGGATGGCGCTCCGGCGCCTTGGTCGAGAAGCGCGAGCTTGCTCAATGGTTCCTCAAGATCACGGATTATTCGGACGAGCTGCTCGCCGCCTTGGACGGCTTGCACAGATGGCCGGAAAAAGTTCGGCTTATGCAGCAGAACTGGATCGGCCGTTCGGAAGGGCTTCGCTTCCATTTTGAGCTCGAGACCGAGCAAGGCAGCCCCGTTCCGCCGCTTCAGGTTTTTACAACGCGGCACGATACGATTTTCGGCGCAACCTTCTGCGCCGTTTCGCCCGATCATGCCCTGACGAGGGAGCTGGCGCGAAGCTCGCTTGAAATTGCCGCCTTCCGGCGCGAGTGCGAGGCGCTCGGCACGAGCGAGGAGGCCATTGAGCGCGCTGAAAAGAAAGGCGTGTTCTTGGGACTATACGCGCGCCATCCGTTTCGCCCCGGCTTTCGTCTGCCGGTCTATGCCGCCAATTTCATCCTCATGGCCTATGGCGAGGGAGCAATTTTCGGCTGCCCCGCGCATGATCAGCGCGATCTCGAATTTGCCCATAACTATGGTCTGGACGTAATCCCTGTCGTGGCGCCAGCCGCCGCCGATCCTGCGACTTTCACGATCGGCGATGAGGCCTTCCTCGACAAGGACGACGCTCAGGCCGTGCTGATCAATTCCGATTTCCTCAATGGCATGACCGTCGCGCAAGCCAAGGAGGAAGTCGCACGCCGCATTGAGAAGAAGGGCATCGGCCAGCGCAAGCTCAATTACCGTCTCCGCGATTGGGGCGTGTCGCGCCAGCGCTATTGGGGATGTCCTATCCCGATCATTCACTGCCCCGCATGCGGCATTGTACCCGTGCCGAAATCGGATCTGCCTGTCGTTCTGCCCGACGACGTGACTTTCGATCAGCCGGGCAATCCCCTCGATCGCCATCTGGCTTGGAAACAGGTGAAATGTCCCAGATGCGGCAACGCGGCGCAGCGCGAAACGGACACTTTTGACACTTTCGTCGACTCCTCCTGGTACTTCGCCAGATTCTGCGCGCCGCGCGCCGACCGGCCGACCGATCCTGCCGCCATCGACTATTGGATGCCGGTCGATCAATATATAGGAGGCGTCGAGCACGCCATTCTTCATCTTCTCTATTCACGTTTCTTCACCCGGGCCATGCGCCGCACAGGCCACATTCGTCTCGACGAGCCCTTCGCCAGTCTTTTCACGCAAGGCATGGTCATTCATTCGACGTTCCGCACGCCGGCTGGCGAGTGGGTCTTGCCGGCGGACGCTGTTGAAAGGAATGGCCGCTGGGTCCATGCCGAGACCGGCGAGCAATTGATCGTCGGCCCTGCCGAGAAAATGTCGAAGTCGAAGAAGAACGTCGTCGACCCGGAAGTGATCATCGACCAATATGGGGCTGATACGGTGCGATGGTTCGTGCTCTCCGACACGCCGCCCGAGCGCGATATCGAATGGACGGAAAGCGGTGTCGCCGGGGCGTGGCGCTTCACCCAGCGGCTGTGGAAGCTTGTCAACGAGGTGACGGAACGTCCTGCCGAACCGTCCCTCAATGTCTTGAGCCCGCAATCGACCGCATTGCGGCGCACCATTCACCAGGCGCTTCACGCCGTGAGTCTCGACATCGAGGGCTTGCGTTTCAACCGTGCTATTGCGCGAATCTACGAGTTGGCCAATGCTTTGACGGCCGCCTTGGCGTCTCCCGTCAAGGATGCCGTCTCGCCTGCCGTTCTTCGCGAGGGAGCTACGATCCTGGTGCAGATGTTCGCCCCGATGATGCCGCATCTCGCCGAGGAGGCTTGGCGGCTCCTGAAGATGCCGGGCCTCGCGGCGCAGGCCCCCTGGCCGGCGGCAGATCCGGCCCTGCTTGTGGAAGACACGGTGACGATTGCGGTCCAGGTGAATGGCAAGCGCCGCGATGAGGTTACCTTGAAGAAGGGATTGCCTGCGGCCGAGGTCGAATCCATTGTGCTCGAGCTCGACAATGTGAGACGCGCGCTCGATGGCCGGTCGGTTCGCAAGATCATTGTCGTTCCCGATCGCATTGCAAATGTGGTGGTGGGTTGATGCCTCTTCGCCTTGCGACATTGCTGACCTGCCTAGCCGCCGCCGTTTTTCTGAGCGCCTGCGGCTTCGAACCTCTCTACGGCACCTCCGCCACCGGTTCGAACGTGGCCATGCATCTTTCCTCGATCGAAATCGACGAGCAGGACAATCGCCTGGGCCAGCTCATTCGCAACGATCTCTTGTCGTCCTTCGCCGGCGGCGACGGTCAGCCGAGCCGCTATCGGCTCCAGTTCACTGCCGTAGCCGGCTCCCAA
This sequence comes from Aestuariivirgaceae bacterium, assembly GCA_036554625.1. Taxonomy (GTDB): domain Bacteria; phylum Pseudomonadota; class Alphaproteobacteria; order Rhizobiales; family Aestuariivirgaceae; genus DATBLQ01. The sequence goes on along the minus strand of DATBMX010000213.1, from coordinate 11,318 downwards.
GCCTTGATCGAGAACTCGAACGAGGACACGCGCCGCTTCAGCTATCGCGTCAATGTCAATTACCGCCTCATCGACGACAAGACCGGTCAGGAGCTGAGCGCCGGAAAGACCTTCTCGCAGGTCTCATATGACCGCACCACATCCGACTTTGCCAATGTTCAGGCGGAAACAAACGCGATGGAGCGCGCCGCCAAGGAGATCGGCAACGACATTAGAACCCGTCTGGCGGCCTATTTCTCCTCGACCTGACCATGGCTGTGTTGAAGACGGCCGATTTCGATCGGCATCTAGAGCGAGGCCGTCTGGCCGCGACCTATCTCGTTTACGGCTCGGATCCCGGAAAAGTCGGGGAGATCGCTCAGTCCCTCGTGCGCCGCGTCGCCGGATCGCTCGATGATCCATTTGCCGTGGCCCGCTTCCAGGATGATGCGATAGCTGAGGATCCTCATCGCTTGGCCGATGAAGTTTTCTCTCGGCCGATGCTCGGCGCGCGCAAGGCCGTGTGGGTGGGAAACGCTGGAAGTGCATTCTTGCGCGCTTATGAAGCGATGGCCGAAGCGCCCGCCGATGGCAACGTTCTCATCGCCGAGGCAGGAGCGCTGCCCAAATCGGCGCGGCTCCGCTCTCTCTTGGAAAAGTCCCGATCGGCAATGGTGATCCCCTGCTATGAAGACAGCGTTGAGGACCTCGAGCGGCTGATCGATGAAGCCGGCGAGGAGGCCGGCCTGGCCATCACCCCGGATGCGCGCAACGCCCTCCTCGGGTATTTGGGTGAGAATCGCGCTTTGAGCCGCGCGGAGATCGACAAACTCGTTCTCTATTGCCACGGCAGCGGGGCCATCGCCCTCGCCGATGTCGAGGCGGTATGCAGCGGGGGGGCCACGGGAGAAATCAGCGACCTCGCCGATGCTGTTTTCGGCGGCGACCTGACGAATGTCGATACCTTGGTTGATCGTCTGCTGAAAAGCGACGTCTCCGGCTCGCGCCTGTTGAGCCTTGCCTCTCTTCATGTGCGGGTACTCGAACGGCTCGCCCTCGAGGTTGCATCTGGAGCGTCCCCCGCTCAAGCTGTGAGAACGGCTCGGCCGCCGATTTTTTTCTCCCGTCAGGACAGCGTGCTGCGCCAAGTCAGGATCTGGGATGGCGATACTCTCTCCTCCGCCGCCCGCTCTCTCGCCTCGGCAATCGAGCAGACACGCATGTTTGCCGTTCTCGAGGATCAGATAGCCCACCGGGCATTGCTGTCTCTCGCCCGTTGGGCTGCAGGCAGCCGCTTCAAGAATTAATCAGTATACGGATCAACGTCGCTTGCTCAAGCGCAGGCAAACCTCGTCGAGCTGCTCGAGGGTCTTGTAATGAATGATGATCCGTCCCCCGACCGCCCCCTTGTCGTCGACCTCGATCTTAAGACCGGTCGCGTCGGCGAGTGACTGTTCGAGAGCGCGCGTGCTCGGATCGGGTTTCGCCGCCTGGGGCCTGTGCGTTCCCTTTGATTCGGCCCCTCTGTTTCGCGTCAGCTTCTCGGCATCGCGGACGCTCAGGCCGAGCTTGATGATCTCCTCGGCGAGCTTTGCGGGATTCTCCGCCGCTATGAGCGAGCGCGCATGTCCCGCCGTCAGCGTGCCCTCTTCGATGTATTTCCTTATCTCCTCCGGCAGGTTCAGGAGCCTCAGCGTATTGGCGATGTGGCTGCGGCTCTTTCCCAGCGAGTCTGCCAACTGCTGCTGAGTATAGGAGAACTGCTCCATCAGCTGCTGATAGGCGCGCGCCTCCTCGAGCGCATTGAGATCGGCGCGTTGGATGTTCTCGATAAGAGCGAGCTCGAGGGCTTCGCTGTCGGAAAGCTCGCGCACGATAATGGGAACTTCATGGACCCCTGCCCTCTGCGCCGCGCGCCAGCGGCGTTCGCCCGCCACGATCTCGAACGACTCCCCATCGCGACGCGTGCGAACCACGATGGGCTGAAGCAGGCCCTTGTCGCGAATGGAATGGGCGAGGTCCTCAAGCTCCTCCTCCTTGAACACCTTGCGCGGGTTGTTGGGATTTGCGTGCAGAAACTCGATCGGCGCCACCCGAAAGCCCTTTGTCTCCGGCGCGCGCGGTTCGTCCGGCGGCTCCTCCCCGATGAGCGCCGCAAGCCCTCGTCCCAGCCGCCGCTTGGTTTGCTGCGACATCATCCCGCTATGGCCATCGCTTGAGCCAACGCTCATGCAGCGCTGAGATGCCGCTCGCGCCGGATGACTTCCGACGCAAGCCGGATATAGGCTTGGCTTCCGGCACAATCATTGTCGTAGAGCAGCACCGGCTTGCCGTAGGAAGGCGCCTCCGACACGCGGACGTTCCGCGGTATGACCGTCTGATAGACCTTCTCCCCCAGCACGCTGCGCACATCCTGGGCGACCTGCTCGGAAAGGCTGTTGCGCTTGTCGAACATCGTGAGCACGACGCCTTGGATCACGAGCCGCGGATTGAGGTTGGCCCGAACGCGGTCGACTGTCTTCAAGAGTTGGCTCAGCCCCTCGAGCGCGAAGAACTCGCATTGCAGGGGCACGAGCACGGCATCGGCGGCCGTGAGAGCGTTGATCGTCAGAAGATTGAGGGACGGTGGGCAATCGACGAGAATATAGCTGAAGTTCTGCGCCGACTCCTTCCCTTGCATCTCGCGCGTGATGGCGTCTTGCAGCCGAAAGGTTTTCCTCTCGATTCCCGACAACTCGAGCTCGGCGCCGAGAAGATCCATTGTCGAGGGAACGCAGGACAGACCCGGTATGCCTGACGCAACCAGGGTCTGGGCCAGCGAGGCCTCTCCCATGAGAACATGATAGGATGACCTCTGCCCCGGCGCTCTTTCGATCCCCAGCCCCGTGCTGGCGTTGCCTTGCGGGTCGAGATCGCAGATCAGCACCGCTTCGCCAACGGCTGCCAGCGCAGTTCCGAGATTGATGGCCGTGGTGGTTTTTCCGACGCCGCCCTTTTGATTAGCGATGGTGATGATTCGCGGCTTCGCTGCCGCGTCTCGCGTGTCATTCTCCATGACGATGCCGCACCTCCAGGATCTCTAGGATCGTCCCCCTTGGATCGACCACGCTAGGATGCCTGATATAGTGGATACTCCAAGATTTCGTCGCCTCAATCAATTCCCGACCGACATCTTGCCCCTTGTGGAACAGGCCTCTTCCACATTCGAGCAGCGGCCGGCTCAGCTCGAGCAGCCTCCCGAGCGGAGCGAGTGCGCGCGCGGTGATGACGGGCTTCGCGGACCGGTACGGTGTCGAATCGACCGCTTCGATTCGCTCTTGCAGGACATTAACGCTGATTCGCGCCTGTCGGGCAATCTCGCGCAGGAATGCCGCTTTCTTTCCGTTGCTCTCCACGACGACCGCCCGGTACTCTGGATAGGCAAGCGCCAGCACCATTCCGGGCAGACCGGCCCCCGAACCGAGATCGATGATGGTTTGCTCTCCTTCACCGATGTACATGCGCAGCTGCAGGGCGTCGGCAATATGGCGTTCCCACAGCGACGGAAGACTGTCGCTCCCGACGAGGTTGATCCGCTTTTGCCAGCGGCTCAGGGTCTCGACATAGAGCTGAAGCCTTTGGCGTGATTCACGTGAAACATTGAAGCGGCGAAGGACGGTCTCTTGCGCCTCCACGATCAGGCCGACCTGCGCGCCGGCCGCCTGGCAGGTTTCTTGACGTGCCGCAGTAGGGCCGCGATGGCGGCCGGTGTCATGCCTTCGATACGGGCCGCCTGGCCGATCGTCGCCGGTCTGACGCGGGCAAGCTTCATCCGCACTTCTGCCGACAGATCACCGAGCGACGGATAGTCGAGGTCTTCCGGCAAGGTTAGACTTTGGTCCTTGCGGAAACTCTCGATATCCGCGAGCTGCCGGGGCACATAGCCGCTGTAGAGTGCCTCCGCCTGCAATTGTTCCAGCTCCGAATCGGAAATGCCGGAAACCTCCGGCCACAGCGCTCGCATCCGCTCAATTGGCATTTCAGGATGGGCCAGCATGGCAAACAGGCTTCGCCGCTGACCATCTTGGTTCATCCTGAGACCCAGCCGCAGCGCCTGGCTGGGCGTGATCGAGTGGTTCAGCAGAGTATTCCGGGCTTCGTTCAGAGCCGATCTTTTGGCGCGAAACGCCTGAAGCCGCTCCCGTCCAACCACGCCGGCTGTGGCGCCAAGCTCCGTCAGCCGCTCATCGGCATTATCGGCTCTGAGCACCAGGCGGTACTCCGCGCGCGAGGTGAACATCCGGTAGGGCTCCGTCACGCCCCGCGTAGTCAGATCATCGATCATGACGCCGATATAGGCCTGGGTGCGGTCGATGACGAGCGCCTCCCCTCCGCCTGCCCGCCGGGCCGCATTGATGCCTGCGAGGAGCCCCTGTCCGGCCGCCTCTTCATACCCTGTCGTGCCATTGATCTGCCCCGCCAGGAACAGTCCCGCGACCGACTTTGTCTCGAGACTCCCCTTGAGCTGCCGCGGATCCACAAAGTCATACTCGATGGCATACCCCGGCCGCAGGATCACCGCCTCCTCGAGCCCGGGTATGGTTCTGATGAACTCAGCCTGGACGTCGGGCGGCAGAGACGTCGATATGCCATTGGGATAAACCGTGGGATCGTCCAGCCCCTCAGGCTCGAGGAATATCTGATGCGATTCCCGCTCGCCGAAGCGGACAATTTTGTCCTCGATCGAAGGGCAATACCTTGGTCCGGTGCTCTCGATCTGTCCGGAGTAGATCGGCGATCGTGAAAGATTGGCCCTGATGATCGCATGGGTCTCGCGCGTCGTTGCCGTTACATGGCAGGCAATCTGGGCGGTCGTGATCGCCTTGGTCAGGAAGGAAAAGGGAACCGGTGGATCGTCCCCCTGCTGCACCTTGAGGCCCTCCCAGCGGATACTGCGGCCATCGAGCCGCGCCGGTGTTCCCGTTTTCAGCCGTCCGAGCTTGAGCCCGAAGCGGCACAGCTCGTCTGACAGTCCGAGCGACGGCGGCTCCCCGACCCTGCCGGCCGGAACCTGCGTCTCTCCCATATGAATGAGGCCGCGAAGGAATGTGCCGGTGGTCAGCACCACGGCTCCAGCCTGCAGGATCTCCCCCGTCTTGAACAACACGCCCTCGACCCGCCCGGCGCGAATGATCAGCCCCTCGACAGCCCCTTCCACCACATCGAGGCCGGCTTGGGCTCTGATCGCCTGCTGCATGGCATTCTTGTAGAGCTTGCGGTCCGCCTGGGCGCGTGGACCGCGCACGGCCGGCCCTTTGGACCGGTTGAGAAGACGGAACTGGATGCCGGCGGCATCGGCCACACGGCCCATCACGCCATCGAGGGCATCGATCTCTCGCACCAGATGGCCCTTGCCCAAACCGCCGATGGCGGGGTTGCATGACATCTCGCCGATCGTTTCAAAGCGATGGGTGATCAGCGCCGTTCGCGCGCCGGCGCGCGCTGCTGCCGCTGCGGCTTCGCAGCCGGCGTGACCCCCACCGATGATGATGACGTCGTACATGGGCCTGCTCGCAAAGGTTAACAAAGTAAAACCACTGGTTTCACGTGAAACAGGTTAACAACCTGTAACTATTTACCAACGCAGAACTCGCGAAAGATGTCATCGAGCAATGTTTCAACTTCAACATACCCTGTCAGTCGTCCGATCTCATGGGCAGCCAGCCTGATTTCCTCAGCGACGATTTCCAGGGGACCGCCCGCCTGGGCTGCCCGCAGATGGCTGAGCATGGCCGTGAGCGCCTCCCTGTGGCGCTGCCGCGTCACGATGGCCGACTCTCCTTCAGCGACCAGGAACTGGAGCTTCCGTACCAGTTCCTGCTCCAGCAGCGCCAAGCCTTCGCCCGTCCAGCTTGATACGGCAATGAGGTCTTCTCCGCCAGGGCGAGCCGCCAGGTCGCTCTTGTTCCAGACTCGTATCACGTCCGAATCGAGTGCGGGTAGGGCCGCGGAATCTGCAACGTCCGGAGAGGCAACCCACAGCACGAGATCGGCGCTGCCCACGGCGCCTTGAGCGCGCGCAACGCCCTCCTGCTCGATGACGTCGCTGCCGGCGCTTCTGAGCCCCGCCGTATCGCGCAGTATGACCGGCATCCCGGAAAGGCTCAGATGTGTTTCCACGACATCCCGGGTAGTTCCAGCCACAGGCGAAACGATTGCCGCCTCTTTGCGGGAGAGGCAATTCAACAGACTGGACTTGCCCACATTCGGCATGCCGGCAAGCACGACCTTGATGCCGTCCCTGAGCCGCTCCCCCTGCCTGCCGCGCTCGAGCTCCTGTGAAATTTCCGCAGCCATGGCTCCGATCGACGGTCCAACGCCCTCCATGGCTTTCTCGCTCACATCCGCTTCATCGACGAAATCTATGGCTGCTTCGAGCCTGGCCAGGATGCGAATGAGCTGATGGCGCCAGCCGGCGAGCGCGTTGCTCGCCGCCCCTTCCGCCTGCCTCATGGCAAGCCGGCGCTGTCGCTCGGTTCTCGCTTCGATGAGATCTGCCAGGCCCTCGACCTCGGTGAGATCATATTTACCATGGCCGAACGCGCGCCTCGTGAACTCCCCCGCTTGCGCGATGCGCAGGCCGGGCTGCTCCGAAAGCTCCGCCAGGAGAGCCTCGATCACCGCCAGACCGCCATGGATGTGGAACTCGGCGACGTCCTCGCCCGTAAAGGAGCACGGTCCTGGGAACCATAGGACAAGGCCCCTGTCGATCAGGCTGCCGTCGCTTGCTCGGATGAGCTTTCTTAAGACGGCCTCGCGCGGAACTGGCAACCCTCCGGTCAGTTTCTTGACAATATAGCTCGCATGCGGACCGCTGACCCTGACCACCGCCACCCCCGCACGGCCTCTGCCCGATGACAAAGCATAAATCGTATCGACTGGCCTCATCGCATCGCCCTATTTGTTACGGCATCGAATCGGAGCCGGAGGGCTGGGCTGCGGAACGGGCATGCAATGTTTTGACGATGGGAGCAGATGAATTCTAACCAACTTTCGCGTGAGCAGAGCCCTTATCTGCTGCAGCACAAGGACAATCCTGTCCACTGGATGCCATGGGGCCCTGAAGCCTTCACACGCGCGGCTGCCGAAGACAAGCCCATTCTCCTCTCCATCGGCTATGCAGCCTGCCACTGGTGTCATGTCATGGCCCATGAGAGTTTCGAAGATCCCGAGATTGCGGCCCTCATGAACCGCGGCTTCATCAACGTGAAGGTGGATCGGGAAGAGCGTCCCGACGTCGACAAGATTTACATGGACGCGCTTCACCGCCTGGGTGAGCAGGGGGGCTGGCCCCTCACCATGTTCCTCAAGCCCGACGGCTCTCCCTTCTGGGGAGGAACCTATTTTCCTCCCACATCGCGCTATGGACGTCCAAGCTTTCGTCATGTGCTGACCGAGATTGCGCGCATCTGGCGGGAGGAGCGCCACAAGGTCGATCTCAACAGCGCGGCGATTCTCAATGCGCTTAGGGCCCCTGCCAAGGCGGAGGGAGGAGCCGGGTTTTCCCAATCCACCCTTGCCTCGGCGGCCCGCGCGCTCATCGATGCCACAGACATGGAGCATGGCGGCCTTCGCGGTGCGCCGAAATTTCCTCAAACCGCAATTTATGATTTCCTGTGGCGGCAATACCTGCGCACCGGCCATCCTGCTACCCGCGATGCCGTGATCGTGACCCTCAGGAATATTTGCCAAGGGGGCATCTACGATCATCTCGCCGGCGGCTTCGCTCGCTACTCCGTCGACCATCGCTGGCTCGTGCCTCATTTCGAGAAGATGCTTTATGACAACGCTCTTCTTGTCTCGCTGATGAGCCGCGTCATCGCCGTGGAGCCGAACGACCTGTTTCGCACCCGAATCAAGGAGACGGTGGCCTGGATGATTTCGGACATGCGCACCCAGATCGGCACATTCGCCGCGAGCTATGATGCCGATTCCGAGGGAGAGGAGGGTCGCTACTATGTTTGGTCCCGCGATGAAATCGGCGCGATCCTGCCGGGAGATGCATGCAGCCTGTTCTGCGACATCTATGACGTGTCGCAGAGCGGCAATTGGGAGGGCAAGAACATACTCAATCGGCTGAAGACGCAAGCGTTGCTGTCGCCTGACACCGAGCATGCCCTTGCCGAATGTCGCAGCCTTCTTCTTGCCGCGCGCCGCAAGCGCGTGCCGCCAGGATTTGACGATAAGAGCCTTGCCGACTGGAATGGACTCGCCATCGCGGCTGTCGCCGAGGCCGGTCTCCTGCTTGATCGCCAGGACTGGCTGAGGGCGGCAGCTGAGGCCTTTGCCTCTCTGATGGCGCACCATCGGCGCGGCGCGGCTCTTTGCCACTCCTATCGCAACGGCGAGCTGCGCGGCGGCGCAACGGCCGACGGCTATGCCAATCTCATCGCCGCGGCGCTCAATCTTTACAGCGCAACCGCCGAAGCCGACTACTTGCGCAGGGCGCGTGATCTTGCTTCCGCCGCCATGGCGGATCTTTGGGATGAGACCCACGGCGGATTTTTCTTCGCCCCGAGGCAAGAGCCTGAGCTCATCGTTCGCCTTCGCTACGCTCACGACGATGCCACGCCCAATGGCAATGCCACCATGCTGTCGAATTGCATCAGGCTCCACCACTTGACCGGAGAGAAGGATGATCGACGCCGCGCCGATGCGCTTCTTGAAGCCTTTGGCGCGCAGGCAGGCGGCAATCCATTCGCCTACGCGTCATTTCTCGCAGCGGTCGACCAAGATTTCGAGCCGTTGCAGGCGGTGATCGTGGGAGACTCTCGCTCGCACGCGGCGCCAGCGCTTCGCGCTGCTGTTCTGCATTTGCCCGCGGTTCAACCGATCATTCAATATGTGTCGGCCGGTTCTCGGCTTCCCGCCGGACATCCCGCTCATGGAAAGGAGATGAAAGAGGATCGTCCGACGCTTTATCTCTGCCGAGGCACGCGATGTGCCGCACCCGTGACGGCAGAAGAAGAAGTCGAGGCTGCATTCCGCAACCTCTCCTGATCACGCGTTCATCGAATCGAAGAAATCTGAGTTCGTCTTTGTTTGGCGCAGCTTGTCCAGGAGAAACTCAATGGCGTCGACCGTACCCATCGGATTGAGGATGCGCCGCAAGACATAGGTTTTCTTCAGCAGATCTGGCGGGACCAGCAGCTCTTCCTTGCGCGTCCCGGACCGCAGAATGTCGATTGACGGGAACACGCGCTTGTCCGCCACCTTCCGGTCGAGAATGATTTCCGAATTGCCTGTTCCTTTGAACTCTTCGAAGATCACCTCGTCCATGCGGCTTCCCGTGTCGATGAGCGCCGTGGCGATGATGGTCAGAGAGCCTCCCTCTTCGATATTTCGCGCAGCTCCGAAAAATCGCTTTGGCCGCTGCAGCGCATTGGCGTCGACGCCGCCGGTCAGCACCTTGCCGGAAGATGGCACGACGGTGTTGTAGGCGCGCCCGAGCCTGGTGATCGAGTCCAGCAGGATCACGACGTCACGCCGGTGTTCGACGAGCCGTTTGGCCTTTTCGATCACCATCTCCGCAACCTGAACATGGCGCACCGCCGGCTCGTCGAAGGTTGAGCTGATGACCTCTCCCTTCACCGACCTCTGCATGTCGGTGACCTCCTCCGGCCGCTCGTCGATCAAGAGAACGATCAGATAGCATTCGGGATGATTGCTCGTGATTGAATGCGCAATGTTCTGCAGGAGCACCGTCTTGCCCGTGCGCGGCGGCGCGACGATCAGCCCGCGCTGCCCCTTGCCGAGCGGCGCCACCAGGTCGATCACCCGCGCCGAATAATCCTTCTTCGTGGGATCGTTGACCTCCATCTCGAGCCGCTCGTCCGGATAGAGCGGAGTGAGATTGTCGAAATGGATCTTGTGCCGTCCCTTTTCCGGATCCTCGAAGTTGATCGTGTTGACCTTGAGGAGGGCGAAATACCGTTCGCCATCCTTTGGACTCCTGATCTCGCCCTCCACCGTGTCGCCCGTCCGCAGGCTGAACCGGCGAATCTGGCTGGGGCTGACATAGATGTCATCGGGACCTGCAAGGTAATTCGCATCCGGCGAGCGCAGGAAGCCGAAGCCATCCTGCAGCACTTCCACCACGCCTTCGCCCACGATCGACACTTCGCGGCCGGCCAGGCTCTTGAGAATGGCGAACATGAGCTCCTGCTTGCGCAGGGCGTTGGCGTTTTCCACCTCGAGCTCCTCGGCGATGGTGAGCAGCTCGGCTGGGGTCTTGCGCTTGAGGTCGTGAAGTTTCGTCTCTTTGAGGTCGGCGATATGTGTCATGAGAAGTTGCGGGCGCTCGCCCGATAAATGTGAACCTGCTGGAAAAGCGTTTTTACCCGGGACTTGGCAGCTGGTTTTTAGGAGGGGGCAGTCACGGCGTTGGACCACCGTGATCAGATGTCATAACCCACCGCTTCCGGTTTTGACAACATCAATTGTTCGAAAGCTAGCAAACCTCGTCGCAAAAGAAAATACCCCACTCGCCCCGACCTTAGAACGGCTTGGTGACGACCATCACGACGATCAGGATCATGAGCAGGGTAGGGGCCTCGTTCAGCCATCGGAAGTAACGGCTGCTGTATCCATTGCGATCACCATCGAATTGACTCAAATGCCACCCAAGCCGCAGATGCAGCAAGGTCATCATCATCACGGCCGCAAGCTTGATCCATGCCCAGAGGCTGGTTCGGATCCCGCTGTCCCAAAGAACCCAGACCAGCAAGCCGCCCGACAGCCAGGCAACACCCATGGCCGGCATCATGATAACCCTGTAAAGCCGCCGTTCCATGATCCTGAAGACCGCCGCGACTTCGCCCGACTTCCCCGCCTCGACATGGTAGACGAACAGCCGCGGCAGATAAAAAATGCCCGCCATCCAGGCAATCACCGCGATCACATGGGCGGCTTTGAGCCATAGATAGAGGTCAGCCAAGCCCCGCCCCATCTGCATCGCGCACATAGGCGATCATTTGCTCGATATGAGCCGGTTCCGTCTCCTGCCGCACGCCATGACCCAGGTTGAAAATATGGCTATGCGCCGGCAGGCTCGCCGTTATTCGCGCAACCCCCTGCCTGAGAGCATCCCCGCCGATAACCAAAACCAGCGGATCGAGATTGCCCTGCACCGCCACAGCCGGTGCAAGTTCGGTTCTGATCCAATCGAGTGGAACACTTTGCTCGACCGAGACCGCACTGGGCCTGCACGCCAGAGCATATTGCTTGTGCGCCACGCCAAGACCGCGCGCAAAAGCTATTACCGGCACAGCACCGACATTGCGATGAAGTCCCCCGATGAT
>DATBMX010000200.1:0-4846 GCA_036554625.1 Aestuariivirgaceae bacterium | reverse complement strand
CTTTACGTTACGGCAGTCCGTCAGGAGCTTTTGCAGCTTGCGCGGACTGAGGTTGGTGAGTCCTTCCATCAGCTTGTCGACCTGATGAAAGCTTTGGCGGTCGGGCAGTTCGTCCATCAATTCGAGCACGGCCCGTTCCGGAGTCGAAAGCGTGAGAGGCCAATCCCATTGGCCCAGTTTATAAAACACCAAGATCGTCAAACATAATTTGACAAATCCTTACTTCTGTAAACCTGGTCCGAGGACAGCTGCCGTCAGAAGTCTGCTCGCTGCAGGTGGCTGTTCGAGGGTCTCTTCAGCGCGGTTTTCGATATCCGGGTCCGTTCGCATGGCCTGAATTTTTCATGGCGGCGACAAACGGGCACTGCAAGACATCACAGAAATCCAGTCGGCGCTGGAGCTTGAACTCGAGCGCCGCGCTGGTGATAAGCCATAGTTGAGATATGGCTTCAGCCGCCTATTAGCAGAGTCAGTCTCCTTTCGCTGCCGCTTCCATCTTCCGCCTGCTCCAGACGAGCTGAGCCGCCGGCCTGTTGAAGCAGCGGATGCGCCTCGGCAAATCCGGTGCCGGCGACCCTCCCGGGCTTCAAGAGATCGTCGGGCGTGAGGCTGTTCGCGGTCGCTTCAAGGCCGAGTCCGGCAAAGGAGCGGTAGACGATATCGGCGAGTGCGCTGAAATTGTTCAGGATGAGCGCGAAGACGCCGACATACAGCACCTTATTGATGAGGCGCCCGAAAATATTCGCTTCGCCATCCATGGCCCAGAAGAGACCCGCCAATGTGATGTCGATGGCGATGAGCGTGGTGGTGAGAAAGGCGACATCGCCGTTCAGCAGCCCGAATCCGCTGTCGATGTAGCGGATGAAGGTCTGCATGAACTGGTCGATGAAATTGAGATCGTTCATTGCTGTCGCACTTCCCTCCCCGGCCTTGTCTTTACGGCGTGTACGCGTTGCCAGTGCCGATGAAGCGCGTAAACGCTGCGCGGGCAGCTTCCTTGCTTTGAGCGTTGCCCGCTTCAGTCAGTGCATCGGCGCGCCCTTGGGCTGCCAGCAGGCTCTCAAGCTGGAGCTGCTGCTTGATCAGAAGGGCGAGGAGCTGGTTGGCGGCTTGGCTCGCCTGAAGTGCACCGACGGCGCCTTGCGAGGCATTCACAAGGCTGGCGAGCTTGATCCCGAATCATCGAGCCGGTTGAAGAGCTTCAATCGGAATAGCGCTTGGGCGAGTGGCTATCGCTCCTCAAAAGGCCAATCGAGTTTCGCTCAAGGGACCAAGCGCGTCCCGTCAGCCGCTTCGCGCAATCGAAAAGGGCTGTATCACATTCAATTGTCAGCGTTTTGGATAACCCACGGTTTGCGATAGCAGCACCTGCTGGTCGTGGCTCAACCCCAACGCATTGGTGATCGCCTCGCGATCGATCCATGCGCGGATGACGGTGGACAACCCGCTACTGGCCGCAAACAAATAGACATTTTGCGAGATAGCGCCCGCTGCAGCGGAGGCAAAACTCTCACGCTGGCTGACCGGCACCAACTTCATGCGGCTTTGATCCGCGACAAGAACCAAGTCCAAAGGCGCATCGTCGACGAAGTCCTGATAGCCCGTTACACGCCGCAGATCACTGGCAGCCACCAAGTGGAGCACATGTGCTGCGGCGTCGTATAGGTAAGCGCCGGAGGGCAACGCGACATAGACATCGATTTCCTGCGCATTCAGCGCCGAAGGCGCGGTTCGGCCCCCGTCCGGGCGGTTCACGCCGTAGGCAGCCCACAAGAGGTTGGACAACAGAGACAGCGGAAGCTGTTCGCGTGTGAACTCTCGTGCCGAGTGCCGCCGGGACAAGGCCGTCATCAACGGCATCCCTCCTTCCTTCACAGGAGTGGGCAGCAAGATCTTCTGTGAAGCTTCGCCTTGCGCCGGCTTCGGGCGCAGTTGACCCATCATGCCAAGCGCAAACTTCGCCAGAGTGCTCATTGAGGTCGACCTCCGCCGCTGCGGTCGAATGCAGCATACCTCGTGCCGGGCAACTACGGACGTCCAATGTCGCACTGACCGTCCACGCTGGCGAGCTTTCTCACCGTCTTGCGTTCAAAGCTAGGGCAGCTTTCGGGTTCGTCTCGTTCGGGTCGAAACTGCTGTCAACGGCCCACATCTTAGAACTCTTGAAGCAGCCAGAGCCCGGGTAATTCGTTGACGGATCTCGACCTGTACTCGCCGGGGAACAGCACCGAGCTGTTGCTCGGTCGCGCTATGCTGTAGGCGTCCCGCACTCGCGAACTCGGCTTCATTTCGGACGAAGCGCAAGCTGAGGCAGTTAACGCAAGCGCTACAGCAAAAAATTTCGCATCAGGCATATACATATTGGCCCTCCTCTCCGCTCCATCCAGTCCTTCAAATAGCTGTTGTTTGAGCCGTCTTTGCTGTGGACATCAACTCCGCAATCGCGGCGGGATTAAGTACGACCGCTGTTGCGGCTCTCCAACCGCGTTGTCTCGGCTGTTGGTAGGGGTGACCACTGCTTCGCCCTCGATCTCATATTCATTGACGACGAGGACGCCTGGCGCGACTTGCTCCACCGTATCCACCACGAAGCGCTCCACGACTTCGACGCTATCGCGCTTGCGCTGGGGCGCTTTGCGCGGCCTCCGCAGTCCCGATTCGGTCCGCACGCCGCGTCGTTTTGGTTGCATCCGCTGCAAGCGAGCACCCGTGGTCGCCGAGGTCTTTCCTTTGCTTGAAGATTTTGTGCTCGCCCGTGGCGGCGCCTTCTTCCTGGCGCCCGTTGCCATTCGCTTGCGAGAAGTCGCAGCTTCAGCTGTCGCGGTCGAGACCTTCTTCCTCGTTCTGCTCTTGATTGTTTTCTTCTTGGCCCGCAATGCCCGTTTGCGAAGTGAGGCGGTCTTTTTTCTCTGAGGCATTGGTCTCTCCCTTGGTTCAGTGCGAGAATAAAGCATGCGAGAGATAATATCCTATTCGGGGCCGATAGTGGGGCTCTGACATAAGAGTGGCTGATGGTCATTATCCCATCCGGACAATTGGCTGTTACGACCCGGCAGCGGGAAACAAATGCTTCATGTCGTCGGGCAGTTGCCCCCGGACTTGGTTGATCTGGCCAACGGCCACTGCGTTACCGACTGCCTTGAACACGCCCAACACCGTGGCGTGCGCTCGCTCAGAGTCCAAGCCAAGCGTGCGCGAGAACTCACTCCTGATCGCGTCCGTGGTCACGGTCCGATCAGGCCCGTCAAGACACTGATCAAGCCGCAGCTGCAGTTTCGAGGGAAGCTGTGCAATCAGATGCTGAGCCTCTCCGGGTACCAAACGTCGGCAGAGCATGCAAACACCGAGCAACAAAGCCCGCTCCGAGCGATCGCGGTCCAGCCCACCGGCATTCTCCGAGACCATGCCAACCAGCCGATTGTAAGTCGTCTCGGCACGGGCCTTAGCCCGCATCAGGGCGCGGGCGCGGCCGGCGGCGCGCTGTTCTGAACGACCCGGGCCCTGCGGATGCAATAGTCCAGCAGGTTTGTGCGGTGCTTCGACCTCAAGCTGCGCCGTGACAATCGAGCGCAAGGTGTCCAGGCTGACTGAGCCGTCCGCCACGAGATCATCGAAGGTAACCAGCCCGACCAACCGGCCGCCCTCGGTAATTGGAATGCGGCGGATGCCGTGTTCCCCCATGAGGCGAGCAGCCTCGTCGAGATCGGAGTTGATGTCGCAGGAGATCACCTCTTCCGACATAACCTCGCCCAATGGCGTTGTCTTAGGGTCGAGGTCTCCTCCAAGCACCGCGAGTGCGAGATCTCTATCGGTGATGATTCCGGCCATGCCTTCTGGGTCGCTCACCAGAACCGAGCCGATGTGATTGTCTGTCATCGCTCGTGCTGCCTGGTAGGCCATGGAACCCCGGGTAAGGACGACAAGTCTTGTTCTGCGAAAGCGCTCAAGAGACATTTGATTACCTCCACAAGGGACAGCCCCGAAGAACTATTAATGAGTGAAGGCGATGCGGGGGCATTGATTCAGCGCAACAAAGTCGCGCACCAGGAGTCGGCGACGAAAGCTATTGCGCGACGTAGCCATCATCGATCGGGACGTGGACACCAGTCACGAAAGATGCTTTCGTTGAGCACAACCAAACGATCAGGTTGGATACTTCGTCGGCGGTCCCAATACGCCCAATCGGATGGAGTGGCGCCATCATCTCAGAGGCCTCCTGGCTGCCGCCAGTCGCCTGTTCAGCTACCGAATCGAGCATTCCGGTGTCGATGCCGCCGGGACAAACTGAATTCACGCGGATGCCCTGTTTCGCGTACTCAAGCGCGGCATTCTTGGTGAGGCCATTGACGCCGTGCTTTGAGGCCGCATACGGGGAGAGACCGGCGAAGCCGATCAGGCCGGCGACTGACGAGAGATTGACGATGGCTCCGCCGCCGGATTTCAGCATTTGTGCGATCTCCGCGCGCAGACACAGAAAAACGCCGCGCAGGTTGACCGCGATGATGCGGTCGAAATTCTCTTCCGTCTGCTCGCCGATCAGCGCGAGTTTGCCCACGATGCCAGCATTGTTGCACGCGCAGTCGAGGCGGCCGTAGGTTGCGATCACTTTCGCCACCATCGCTCGGACCTCGTCGGACTTGGACACGTCGGCCTTAAAGAAGGCCGCCTCGCCGCCAGCCTTCTTGACCAGTTCGACTGTTTCATTGCCGCCGTCAGTATCGACGTCGGAAACGAGGACCTTTGCTCCCTCCTCGGCGAACTTCAATGCTGTGGCACGGCCGATACCGGCGCCTGCACCGGTCATCAATGCGATTTTGCCTTCGACGAGTGCCATGATCTTCCCGCA
>DATBMX010000181.1:0-4460 GCA_036554625.1 Aestuariivirgaceae bacterium | reverse complement strand
AGAATAGGATGACCGCCGCGAGGTTGTGCACCTTCTTGGGATCCTGCGAGGTGAGCGTGATGAGCGTCAGGCCGACCGGGAGCATCATCGCGGCGACGGTATGCTCGCCGATGAACGCGGCGAGCGCGCCACACACCGCGGTGATTCCGAAGCTGATCCAGTAGACGTTGGTGCCGGTCATCTGCACGATCGACCAGGCGATCCGCCGGTCGAGTCGCTGTTTCACGATGGCGACCGCGAGCATCAGCGATCCCATGATAAACAGGACGGAATCGGTCATCAGGCTCTGCGCCACCTTGGTGGGGTCGACCTTGAGGAGCACGACCTGGCCGATGATGATGAGGAGCGGCACGGTGGGCAGCGGCACCGCCTCGGTGACGAACAGAATGGTCGCCACCACCGACATGGCGAGCACGATCTGACCGTCGGGCGTCAAGCCTTCGGGCGTCGGCAGCCTGATGATCAGCAGGCCGACGAGAAGCGCTATGAAGAACCACTTCTTTTCCCAGAAATAATGGAGATTGATCTGGGATTTCAGCACGAGCAGGCGCTGATAACCCTGCCGCCGCATGCGCAGGAGCCGCGCCGAGGGCTGATGCGCCTGCAAACTGTCGCGCGCGAGTGAAAATGCGACGGTCATGGAGCCCCCCTTGCGCTGCGTCCATGGCCGTCATAGGCCTTGGCGCTCAGGAGGAACGAATGGCGCAGGTTAACGAAATTCTCGAGGAGGCCGATGAACATTTCGAGGCCTCCGTCGAGCGACTCATGGATTTCTTGCGCATCCCGTCGATTTCGACCGACCGCGCCTATGCGGCCCCATGCCTCGCCGCCGCGCGCTGGACCAGCGATCTCCTCGCCGGCATGGGCTTCAGCGTCCGCTGCGCTGAGACGCCGGCGCATCCCGTGGTGATCGGCCGTTACGAGCCCGATCATGTCGATTCCAGCACGCCTCATATCCTGCTTTACGGCCACTATGACGTGCAGCCGCCTGACCCGATAGAATTGTGGAAGACTCCGCCCTTCGAACCTTCGCGACGGAAGGACAACAGCGGAGTCGAACGCATTTACGCCCGCGGCGCTTGCGACGACAAGGGCCAACTCATGACGATCCTGGAGGCCAGCCGCGCATGGTTAAGAAAGCACGGACGTTTACCCTTTCGCGCCACCGTGCTCGTCGAGGGAGACGAGGAGTCAGACTGCAGCCATCTGGATTCCTTTCTTAGAGACCATCGCCGTGAGCTCTCCGCCGACATGGCCTTCGTTTGCGACACGAGCATGTGGGACGAGCGCACGCCTGCGATCACGACGAGGCTTCGCGGCTGCGTCTGCGACGAGGTGACGATCACCGGCGCCAGGGTGGACGTCCATTCGGGCCTCGGCAACGCCGCCGCCAATCCGATCCACATCCTTTCCGACATTCTGGCCGACATGCGCGACAAGCGCGGCCGCATCAGGCTCCCCGGCTTCTACGATGGCGTCCGTCGCGTGCCGCGTCGCGACCTCGAGGCATGGCGCAGTCTGAAACACGCCGACCGGCGTTTTCTGCGCGACCTCGGCCTTTCCATGTCTCACGGCGAGCGCGGCTATACTCTGCTGGAGCAGATATGGGCGAGACCGACCTGCGAGGTGAACGGCATCATTGGCGGCTACACTGGCGAGGGCGGCAAGACTGTCATTCCTTCCGAGGCCCGTGCCAAGCTCTCCTTCCGTCTCGTCGGAGAGCAGGACCCGCTCAAGGTGAGGGCTGCCTTTCGCCGCTTCGTCAAGGCGCGGGTGCCGAAGGATTGCCAGGTGCGCTTCAATGGCGCGGGCGGCGAGGCCTCGGCCGTCGAGCTGTCGGCCAGGCATTCCTCTATCGTCAGGGCGGCCTCGGCGCTTGCTGCCGAATGGAAGCGAAAACCAGTTTTCATCGGCTCCGGCGGTTCGATCCCCATCGTCGGCAGCTTCAAGCGCGTCCTTGGCATGGACAGTCTCATGGTCGGTTTCTCTCTCAACGACGACGGCGCCCACAGTCCCAACGAAAAATATGATCTGCGCAGCTATCGCGGCGGCATTCGCAGCTGGATCCGCATTTTCGATGCGGTGGCCAGACCGGAGAGGAGCTGACGCATGTTCGCCCTCGACCGCATTCTCCATCTCATCGACCGCGAGCTCGATCGCAGCGTCGATCGATTGTTCGAGCTCGTTCGCATTCCTTCGATCTCGACCGATCCGAGCTACAAGGATGACTGCCGCAGGGCCGCGCGCTGGCTGTGCGATGATCTCGCTCGTCTCGGCTTCGAGGCGAGCCTTCGCGACACCCGGGGTCATCCCATGGTCGTCGCCCATTATCGCCACGCCTCGCACGCATCCCGCGCACCGCACTTCCTCTTTTACGGTCACTATGACGTTCAGCCCGCTGATCCGCTTGAAAAATGGCTGACCCCGCCCTTCGAGCCTCAGCGCCGCAAGGCGGATGGACGCGCGCGCCTCTACGGCCGCGGCCTTGCCGACGACAAAGGCCAGCTCATGACCTTCATCGAGGCTTTTCGCCATTGGCTCGCTGTTGAGGGTACGCTGCCTTTCCCAATCACCGTTTTTCTCGAAGGCGAGGAGGAATCGGGCAGCTCGAGTCTCGTTCCCTTTCTCACCCAGAACCGGAAGGAGCTCTCCTGCGACGCCGCCTTCGTCTGCGACACCGATCTCTGGGACGAGCGCACCCCGGCCATCGTCACGCGGTTGCGCGGCCTCCTCCATGAGGAGATCACGATCGAAGGCCCTCGCGTCGACCTTCATTCCGGCCTGTATGGCGGCCCAGCCCAAAATCCGGCGCGCGCCCTCGCCAAGCTCATAGCAGGGCTTCACGACAGGAACGGCCGCGTCACCGTGCCTGGCTTCTATGACGGTGTCGATGACCTGCCGCCGGCGATCAAGGGCCAGTGGATGTCGCTGAAATTCTCCGAGCGCGGCTTCCTGCGCGCCGTCGGTCTCACCAAACCGGCGGGCGAGAAGGGTCGCATGGTTCTCGAGCAGATCTGGTCGCGGCCGACGCTGGAGGTCAACGGCATCTTCGGCGGCTACACCGGCCAGGGCACCAAAACGGTGCTCCCCGCCGAGGCCACGGCGAAGATTTCCTGCCGTCTCGTCGGCCGCCAGAATCCAAAGAAGATTCGCGCGGCCCTGCGCCGCCATGTGAAGGCGAATCTCCCGCCTGACTGCAAGCCGCGCTTTTCCGGGCGCGCCGGCAGCCCCGCCGTCATGATCTCGGAGAGGAGCCCCTACATCGCCAGGGCGGGGCAGGGGCTCGAGGCGGAATTCGGCCGCGCGCCCGTGCTCATCGGCTCGGGCGGCTCCATTCCCGTCGTCGGCCATTTCAAGAGCATATTGAAGATGGACAGCGTGCTCATAGGCTTCGGTTTGAAGGACGACGCCATCCATTCGCCCAACGAGAAATACGATCTTGCGAGCTTCCATAGGGGGATGCGCAGCTGGGCGAGGATCATCGCCGAGCTCGCCCGCTGAAACCGTCATCCGATCTTGAAGTCCTTCACATGATCGGGCGGGGCGACGCCCGCAAGATTCCGCGGATCCTCGACAGGCGCCAGCACGCGCGTCTCCACTGGAATGACGCCGGCCCAGATCGGCAGGGCGTAATCTTCTTCATCGTCGATGGGCGGTCCGCGCCGCACCTTCGCCGAAGCCTCGGTGAGCGGCATGGCGAGCACCGTCGTCGCCTTGAGCTCCTGCGCGGTCACCGGCCGCAACTGGTTCCATCGTCCTGGATAGAGCCCGGTGACGAAATTGGTGAGCCGCATGAGCTTCTCGTCGGGATCGCTCACCTTGCGCGCCTTGCCCATGACCATCACCGAGCGGTAATTGGCCGAATGGTGGAAGGCGGAGCGCGCCAGCACGAAGCCGTCGATGAGCGTCACCGTCAGGCACACATCGGCTTCGTCGCAGGTTTCGAGCATGCGGCTGGCGGAGGAGCCGTGCCAGAACACTTCATCGCCCTCCCGCCATTGCAGGGTCGGCGTTACATAGGGCTTGCCCTTGAATACATAACCGACATGGGCGATGGGCCACGCATCGAGAATGCTATTGATGCTCTCCCGGTCATAGGCGCCTCGCTCATGCAGCCGCTTCACCCGCACCCGTTCCGAGGGAGCGCCGCTCTTGCCTCTCTTCGCGTGGACGTTCATGAACGATTCTCCTGCTTTATCTCGATTAGCCCTAAAGCTGTTCGCACCTGCACGGAACGTCCAGATTCCGGAAATCGCTCTGGCCAAGGGGCGAGGCTGACACGCCGAAGAACCGGCCGGCTCATTGGCCTCCGGGCGAAGGAGAGTGGAGCGCGAGATGCGCTGCATCTTATATTTAGTGGCAACGCATTCGCGCTCCACCGGCGATTTCTGTCCGGTCGCACACACATTCCCTAACGTCTCTCAGACATAGGCCCTGAGAGGTTTCGGTGATCTCCCGCG
>DATBMX010000145.1:0-3693 GCA_036554625.1 Aestuariivirgaceae bacterium | reverse complement strand
TCGGCTCTCGCGGCTTGCGCAATATCAGGCTCGGCCTCCATAGCATCCTCGAATGCCTTGATCACCTGATCGGCGCTGATGTCGGCGGTTCCCAGCCTCTGGGCGAGGCGATGAACAAGGGCGTCCTCGAAGCTGTCATGGTTCAGTATCGCGCCATAGATGAAGCCGCCGAGCGAGGGGTCGCTGCGCACAATTTCCTCGGCTTCCGACCGGATTCGCGACCAAACAAGGTCAATGGTCTTCGCGACCTGTACGCTGGAAGTGTGTCGGTTCATCGTTGCTCCTCAAGAGCCTGAATATAGCCTTTTACTTAACCCGGAGCGACCCCGGCACGCAATCGTGAAGGCTGTGCCGAGGTTTACCCCCACCGCCCTACGGAACCGAGAAACTTCATGGTCTCTTCCTTGAACATCCTGTCTCCCACCGCCTTCATATGATCGCGGCCGGGCAGAACCAGGCCGCGAGCGCCGGGTATCGCCTCGACCAGCGGCTGGACTGCACCAGCCGTCTTATCCTCGGATCCGGCAACCACGAGGACGGGCACCTTGATGGCCTGCAAAGCCTGCAAGCTGACGGAAGCGCGAGACGCCCTGAGGCAGGCCGCAAGGGCCTTGAGATCGCTGCCCGTCTGCTCGGCAAAGCTTCGATAGGCACGAACGTCCGGATCAACGCCGGGCGGTGGCCGATCCATCTCCAACAGGGCCGCTATCTCTTCGGTTCTCGCCAATCCTTCGATCATGTTCGTGGCAAGTCCGCCGAAAACAGCCGCCGACACCCATGAAGGACATCTTATCGTCAGCTCGGCGGCAATGCGCGCGCCCATCGAATAGCCGACCGCGGCAGCCTTCCGCAGACCCACATGCTCGATCAGCCTCCTTGCATCTTCAGCCATGACATCGCCGCCGTAGAAACGGGGTTCATAGAGTTTGCCGCTGCGGCCGTGGCCTCTGTTATCGAATGTGATCGCCTGATATCCGGCATGGTTGAGCGCCTTGACCCATCCCGTCTCGATCCAGTTCACCCTGGCATTGGATGCAAAGCCGTGGATGAGCAACACAGGCGGCCCCGTGCCCCAGACGTCGTAGTCGATGATAACGTCGTCTGCTGAAACGAATTGCATCTACCGTCCCTCGACAGACACCGGCATGCCAATCACCATTTCATTCGACCTGCGCCGAGGCAAGGAACAATCCGCTAGACCTGAGGATTAGAGCAGGAACATCTCTTGCTGCCGAGGAAAAATGGCGACTGTTTCTTCAAGATCACGCTTTCGCATCCCTGCTCTAACCGGATATGCACTCATCGCGCTTGCCACGCTCGCACAGCGCGCCCTTTTTGCCGGCAGGATTATCGATGAGTCCAGCATGTCAACCGGATCCTCCGCGGTTCCCCGACGATCAGCGGCCGCCAGGAGGCAGGAGCCGTCAGAGCCTCTGACGAACCCCCGGTCCTGGTGGCTGCTTTTGAAGGACACAGCCTCGTCCTGGATGTCTCACAAGGCAGCGAGGCTCGGGGCAGCCCTTGCCTATTACTCCATCTTCTCGCTCGGTCCCCTGATGCTTGTCGTGGTGAGCGTTGCAGGACTCGTTTTCGGTCAGGAAGCGGCCCAGGGCCAGATTACGGGACAGCTGGCGGGTCTTCTCGGCGAGCAAGGCGCCAAGGGCATAGAGAGCATGCTCGCCGGCGCCGGAAAGCCGAGCGAAGGCGCCTTCGCGACGATCCTCGGCGTCGTAACCCTGCTGTTCGCTGCACTGGGCGTGGTCGTCCAGCTCAAAGACGCTCTGAATACAGTCTGGGACGTTGAAGCACCTTCCACGTCAGGCGTATGGGGATTCGTGCGTACCTATGCCATTTCATTGGCTGCCGTTCTGTCACTTGGCTTCCTGCTTCTCGTGTCGCTGCTTGTCACGGTTGCGCTATCGGCCCTGAGCGGCATATTGGCGCCGTACCTGCCTGAAGCCGTGTTCCATGTTGTGAGTTTCCTGATTTCCTTTGCGGTTATAGCGTCGCTGTTTGCCATGATGTTCAAATGGCTGCCGGATGCACATATCCAATGGCGCGACGTGATTCCCGGCGCCATTCTCACGGCGGTCCTGTTCGAGATCGGCAAATTCCTCATAGGCCTCTACATTGGGAAACAGGGGCTCGAATCGACTTATGGCGCTGCGGCTTCCATCCTCGTGGTTTTGATCTGGATTTACTATTCGGCGCAGCTGGTGTTGTTCGGAGCCGAGTTCACACGCGTTTACGCACAGAGATATGGCCGGGGCACAAGGCCTGAGCTCTAGCGCATTTACCGTATTGCTCCATCATCTGTTAAGCAGCGCAACAGACGTTCGTCTGTTCCTGTCAAATACGCGGAAAACACGCGATACGCTTTAACACTCCTTAACCTCCTTGCCCGAGTTTGTGGCAGGCTGCAGGCGAAGTACCGGGCTCGCCTCATGAAGTGCGTGAGGAGCGATAGGCGATGAAAAAGGTTTACCGTTTCCTACAAGACGATCGCGGCGTGACTGCAATCGAATACGGGCTTATTGCTTCCGGAATTGCCATGGCCATTGTCTTGGTGGTCGTGAATGTCGGAACTGCGCTGTCCGGCATTTTCACTGATGTCGAGAGCGGCCTAAGGGGCAGCTGATCGCGATCCGCTTGCGTTTGGTTTTCCTTTCCAGTGCTCGTCACGCTGAAGCGATGGCGTCGCAAGGTCGCCGGGTCGACATGGCCGGACGACAGTCGGTGATCAATGGACATGCATTCTCGCCCTGTGCTATCGCCCCGGACACACAGCATGGATGGTTGCGATGGCCGGGAATTCGACGCCCAAATTCCACAATGAAGCAGGAGTGCAAGTCATCGATATCGGAACGAAGGAGTTTGAATGCGTAGGCGCGAAACCTCCTTTCGACCATCCGCATATCTTCATCGACATGGGGGATGAGAGCGAAGTCGTCTGCCCCTACTGCTCAACTCTCTATCGTTACGACCCGTCCTTGCCTCATTCGCAGGCGCGTCCGGCCGACGCCCTCTATCTCGAAGACGTCGGCCAGTGGCCCCCCGGCCGCGGAAATGCACCTTGAACGCAGATTAATCCCAGCACCTGGGAGTCGGCTGCCTCCCATCGTTGCATACGTCTTCACATAACATCTCTAGATTGCAGCAGGTTGAACGATTCGACAAGAGCCCCATTGGACCAACCTGTTCGAGCCTTATTGTGAAATGGGATCGCCGAGCTTGGTCGTCTTGCCGGAAGACACAGTCTCATTCTTGGCCTGGTCAGCGAGAAGCCCGCTCGTGCCGCCTGTCGGCAAACACGAACAGCCCGTAATGGCCACGGCTGCCAGAATCAACAAAATTGCCCGAAAAAACCCCATGCCCGACCATCGCATTCGACGCCGTCTTTGTCCAGCCGGCAGGTCCCTCTTGCTGCCGCCCGAACTGACGACTCCTCATCGCCGGGTGGAGACCCGGCCAGCTCCGTTCACGTCCTGTCTGATTGCTCGCCCACTTCTCGAGCGTCGCGCATTCATGCCCCAGCAGCGTCACGCTGTCAAGGACTTTGTTCCCAATATTGTCTTTCCCGGACCCACGGGACTGAAAAGGGACTATAGATGAGTCCTTTAGCAGCCAAACGGGTATGGAGCCTTTGGGACATAATGATCAACTATTCAGTCAGCAATGTGCATTCGGTACTGA
>DATBMX010000140.1:0-11902 GCA_036554625.1 Aestuariivirgaceae bacterium | reverse complement strand
ACACGGTAAGCACCTTCGCCGTGAGCCCGATGCCATAGGCGAAGGTGAGAATGGGGATGAGGGCGGCAAGCGGCGCCGATTGCGCGATGATGAACACGGGCGCGCCCAGCCATTCCGCAAAACGATTGAGGCCCATGAGCGTGCCGAGCGCCACGCCGGCGATGATGGACACGAGGAGTCCGATCGCCAGGGGCTTGAGCGTGATCCACGACGCCTTGGCGAGCGTGCCGTCGCCCGCCATTTCCAGGAAGGCGGCGAAGGTCTCGCTGAAGGTCGGGAAAGCGGGGCTGATGGGAACGCGCCCGGCATATTCCCACGCCGCCAGCACCGCTGCCGCCGAAAGAAGCCTTAAGACCAGGGGATGGGTGAGGCCAATGGCTCCGCTGCGCCGCAGGGCGGCGACACTCTGCTCCGAAACGCTCGTCATGAGACGCGGGCGAAGTCCGGGCGGATCAACCGCCCGGCGCCTCGCATCCTAACCGCCCAGCGTCTTTCGCGCATTCTCGAGCGGTGTCAGATCCCAGAAGTCCTCCACCTTGAAATCGGCGGGATTGCCTTCGAGCTGTCCGGCTTCCGCGTAGAACTCGAAATCCGACTTCACCGCCCCTTCGCTGCCGCCCTCCGGATCGAACAGTCCTTCCTTCACGCCTTCCGTGTAATAGGGCACGACCTCCTCGAGCACTTCCTTCGGCTGGTCGGCAAGGAGATTGCGCTTGGCTCGCTCGTCCTCGATGATCTGCGGGTTCTTGGCCATTTCGCGCCACAGCTTCAGCAGCTCCTCCGTGATCACCTTCACCTGTTCGGGATTGTTCTGGATCCACTCTTGGCTGGCGAACACCACCTCATCGCTCGACGGATTGTCGACGCTCGGCAGCACCCGGAATTTGTCGCCCGCCATCTCCATCAGCTTGTTCTTGTTGGCGAGATCGACGATGGTCGCCTTGATCTGCCCGTTCATCATCGCGATGATGCGATTGTCCGATCCCGGCACATAGCTGCGCTCGCCGAAGGTGATCCCGTTGCGCTTCGCGAGAATATTGCCGATCGCCTCGGTGCCCGATCCGCGCGCATGGAAGGTGAACGGCTGGCCGTCGAGGTCCTTCCAGCTCTGGTACTCCGCCGATACCACGGGGAAGAACACGAGCCGCGACACCTGGACCAGGATGCGCAGCGGCAGCTTGCTCTTCTGGATCACCGAATAGGGCGTGCCGACGCCGACATCGGCCTGGCCGTTGACGATGGCCTGGATCGCAAGCTCCTCCTTGGCGAAGGAGGTGAGTTCGTAATCGACGCCGCGATCCTTCGCCCGCTCGAGAGCGACGAGGAACGCGAGCGTTTCAACCGACACGACATCGCCGAGCGCGATGCGGACCTTTTCCGCGGCCTTGGCGGCATTGACGCCCAGGACCAGCGCGGCGCTGATGCAAATCGCGAGTCCTGCGATTTTGAAGGATCTTGAGACGAAACTCATGCGAACTCCTCCCTGTTGGCTGGATGCTTAAGGGCACCCTTGAGACAGGGATATTAGCCATGAGCCGGTTGCTAACGCCAGTGCCGGCGGGTTGAAGCCCCTCTCCTGTTGGCAAACGGAATGGCCCGAAATATGCTCGACGGCGGGAGGGGCGCCGTTCCCTCTCGCGCGAAAGGAAGGATAAAGATTGTCTCCTTCGACGGCCGAGCCTCTGGCAAGGCCAGCAGGCTCCTCTTCCGGCAAGTCCGTCGCCATCGATATAAGGCGCGTGAGCAAGCACTTTGGCTTCGGCCCGGAGGCGATCAGGGCGCTTGACGGCGTTTCCCTGAGCATTCGCGAGAATGAGTTTTTCACGCTCCTTGGCCCCTCGGGCTGTGGCAAGACCACGCTCCTTCGCCTCATCGCCGGCTTCGAGCACCCGACGGAAGGTCAGATCGTCCTCTATGGCGAGGACATCTCCCCCCTCCCGCCCTATCGCCGCCCCGTCAACACCGTCTTCCAGAATTACGCCCTCTTTCCCCACCTCACCGTCGGCCAGAACGTGGGCTTCGGCCTGCAGATGCTGGGGAGGCCGAAGGAGGAGATCGATGCGACGATTGCCAGGATGCTGCGCCTCGTCCGCATGGAGGAGCTCAAGAACCGGCGCGTCAGCCAGATATCGGGGGGCCAGCAGCAACGCGTCGCTCTTGCCCGTGCGCTTGCCCCGCGTCCCAAGGTGCTCCTTCTCGACGAGCCGCTTTCCGCCCTGGATCTCAAGCTGCGCAAGGAGATGCAGATCGAGCTGAAGCGCCTTCAGCATGAGACGGGCATCACCTTCGTCTTCGTCACCCACGACCAGGAGGAAGCGCTCACTATGTCTGATCGCGTCGCCGTCATGGATCGCGGCCGCGTGCTGCAGGTCGGTTCGCCGCGCGACATTTATGATCGGCCGCAAAGCCGCTTCGTCGCCAATTTCATCGGCGAGACGAATTTTCTCGAGGGCCATGTGACCGCCGCCGCGAACGGCAAGGCCGATGTCAAGCTGGCCTCGGGCGCCGTGATCGCGGCGAATGTTTCAGCGAGCCTGCCGGCCGGCGGCAAGGTAACCGTCGTCGTGCGGCCGGAGCATGCCTCGCTGACTGCCCCCGGCGAGCGGGCAACCATTGCCGGCCGGCTCGAGACCATCGTCTTTTTCGGCACCGACACGCACTATCATGTGAAGCTCGAGCAAGGCGGCGAGTTTATTGTCCGCGAGCAGAATGATCGCGGCAGGGCCGATGTCTGGACCCCCGGCATGCCCGCGGGCATCATCTTTGACGACAATGCCGCCCAGGTGCTGAGTGACTGAGGCCGTCGATAGGGCGCTTCCCGCGCCCGCCTATGACGCAGCCGAAGCGGCGGCGCGCGCCGAGCGCAAGGACATCCGCAGCCGGTGGCTTCTTGCCGGGCCGGCCCTTCTGATCATCGCCTTCGCCGCCATCGGGCCGCTGTTCATCATGGCCGTATACTCCTTCCTGGCCAAAGGTCCTTATGGCGGAGTCGTCTGGCAATTCTCGACCGACGGCTGGTACCGCCTGCTCTTCGAGAAGGACATTTTCGACGACACGGTTACCTTGGCCGATGCGCATCTGACGATCTTCTGGCGATCGGTGAAGCTGTCGCTGGCGACGACCGTCCTCGCCCTGCTCTTCGGCTTTCCCACCGCCTATTTCATAGCCACGCGACCGGAGCGGCTGCGCGGCCTCTGGCTGTTTCTCATTACCATCCCCTTCTGGACCAATTTGCTCATCCGCACCTTCGCCATCATGGAAGTCATTCGCAATGAGGGGATCGTGAATTCCTTTCTGCTGGCGCTTGGTCTGATCGACCGGCCGATCCAGATTCTCTTCTCCGACTTCGCCATCATGCTCGGCATGGTTTACGTCTATCTGCCTCTGATGGTGTTGCCTCTCTTCGCCAGCATGGAAAAGCTCGACTTCCGCCTGATCGAGGCGGGATATGATCTTTACGCCAACCGCTTCCAGGTGCTCCGCCGCATAATCATCCCTCTCGTCAAGCCGGGCATCGTCGCCGGCTCCATACTCGTGTTCATACCATCGCTCGGCGCCTATGTGACCCCGCGCGTGCTCGGCGGCGGCAAGAACATGATGCTCGGCAATTTCATCGAGCTGCAATTCGGCCAGGGCCGCAATTGGCCCCTGGGCGCCGCGCTGGCGCTGGCACTCATGGCCATCGTCATGCTCGCCCTGCTCATCTATGTGCGCAACGCCTCCCGTTCGGAAACGAGCCATGGCTGAAGCAAGCCTCGCCCGGCGCCGCTTTTCCGTCCGGCGTCAGCCGGGCTTCACCACCATCGCCATCATCTGCTTCATTCTGCTCTACCTGCCGATCATCACGCTCGTCGTCTATTCCTTCAATGCCGGCACCTCCATTGCCATTTGGGAGGGCTTTTCCTGGCGCTGGTATGAGGCGGCCTGGCAGAATGAGCAGGTTCAGGAAGTCTCGCTGCGCTCCCTGTTCATCGCCTCCATCGCAGCCTTCGTCTCGACCATCTGCGCCACCATGGCGGCCCTTGCCACCACCCGCACCAGGCCATTTCCCGGCCTCACCTTCATCTATGCCTTCATCAATCAGCCGCTCATGGTGCCCGAGATCGTCACCGGCGTGTCGCTTCTCATATTCTTTGCCATGATCAAGATCGAGACGGGCTATACCGGCATCGGCTATCTTGTCGCCGCTCACACCGCCTTCTGCATTCCCTTTGCCTATTTGCCCATCCGGGCCCGGCTGGAGAGCATGGATCTGACGCTCGAGCGCGCGGCGGCCGACCTCTATGCAACCCCTTGGCGAACTTTTCGTTTTGTGACCTTCCCTATCCTTTGGCCGGGGATTTTGGCGGGCGCCATGCTCGCCTTTGTCATTTCGCTCGACGATGTGGTGATCACCGAACTCGTCAAATCGGGCGGCCAGGACACTCTGCCGACCTATATGCTGGGCCAGCTGCGCCGCATCGTGACGCCGGAGATGAACGCCATTTCGACGGTGTTTCTCTTAATCTCCATTCTGATGGTGACAATTTTCTTCTTCCTGAGCCGCAAGAAGCAGTAAAACCAATCTACAATGTCCGTAAGGAGAGTAACGATGAACTGGAAACTAGCAGCAGCAGCCGCAGGCTTCGCCGTCTCGGCCCTTTCCGGCTCAGCCTTCGCCGAGGGCCAGCTCAACATCTACAATTGGGGGAACTACACAAGTCCCGATCTCATCAAGAAGTTCGAGCAGCAGCACAGCGTCAAGGTCACGATTACAGACTACGATTCGAACGACACCGCTCTGTCCAAGATCAAGGCCGGAGGGCACGGCTTCGATATCGTGGTGCCCTCCGCTTCCTATGTGCCGATCTTCGTGCAGGAGGGCCTTCTGCTCGAGACCCGCCCCGACCAGATGGAGAATTTCAAGAACATGGATCCGCGCTGGGTCGATGTGCCCTTCGATCCGGGCCGCCGCTACACCGTGCCATGGCAGTGGGGGACCACGGGAGTCACCGTGAATACGGGCGTTTACCCTGGCGATCCGAACACATCCGCGATCTTCATGGACCCTCCGGATGAGCTCAAGGGCAAGGTCAACGTCGTGCCGGAAATGAGCGACGTGATGCATCTCGCCATCAGATATGTCGGAGGAGAGCCTTGCACGGGTGACAAGGAGGTCCTGAAGAAGGTCCGCGACGCACTTCTCGCCGCAAAGCCCCATTGGCTTTCCATGGACTACGGCAATGTCGAGAAATATGCCAAGGAAGACATCGCTGCCGGCGTGAACTGGAACGGTGCGTCCTTCCGCGCCCGGCTCCAGAACGACAAGATCGTCTTTGGCTATCCCAAGGAAGGCTATCCGATCTGGATGGACAATGTTGCCGTTCTGAAAGACGCCCAGAACGTCGACAACGCCAAGCTCTTCCAGAACTTCATCATGGACCCCGAGAATGCTGCCATGATTTCGGCCTTTGCGCGCTACGCCAATGGCATCAAGGGCTCGGACGCCTTCATGCCGGAAGACATGAAGACGGCGCCCGAGATCGCGGTTCCCAAGGAGGTCGAGGCGCTTGGGACTTTCGCCCTCACCTGTCCGCCGGAGGTCCAGGAGCTTTACACGGCGATTTGGACTGACCTCACCAAATAGTTTGACATGCCACCGGCCGGGCGGCGTCAGCGCCGCCCTGCTCAACGGAGGGAAGTGCCATGACATCGAAACGATTTGCGCCGCTGCTCGCTCTGAGCCTCTTCGCATCCCCAGGTCCTGCTCTCGCCGCCGGCGAGCTCCACATCTTCAATTGGGGCGACTACACGAGTCCCGATCTCATCAAAAAGTTCGAGCAGGCCCATGACGTCAAGGTGACGGTCACCGATTATGACTCGAACGACACCGCCCTCGCCAAGATCAGAACGGGCGGTCACGGGTTCGACATCGTCGTTCCCTCCGCTTCCCATGTGCCGATCTTCATCGAGCAGGGCTTGCTGGCGGAGACACGGCCCGACCAGATGGAGAATTTCAAGAACATGGACCCGCGCTGGGTCGATGTTCCCTTCGACAAGGGCCGCCGCTACACGGTTCCCTGGCAATGGGGAACGAGCGGCATGCTCGTAAACACCAAACTCTACGCGGGCGACCCCAACACATCCGCCATTTTCCTCGATCCGCCGGAGGAGCTCAAAGGCAAGATCAACGTCGTTCCCGAAATGGCGGACGTCATGCATCTCGCCATCCGCTACATGGGCGGCGAGCCCTGCTCGGGCGACAAGGAGTTGTTGAAGAAAGTGCGCGACAAGCTGCTCGCTGCCAAGCCGAGCTGGATCTCGATGGATTATGCCAATCCTGAGAAATATTCGAAGGAGGATATCGCCGCCGGCGTGAACTGGAACGGCTGGTCGTTCCGCGCCAGGCTCCAGAACGACAAGCTTGTCTATGGTTATCCTAAGGAAGGCTATCCGATCTTCATGGACAATGTGGCTGTGCTGAAGGACGCCAAGAATCTGGAAAACGCCAAGCTCTTTCAGAATTTCATCATGGACCCCGAGAATGCCGCCATGATCTCCGCGTTCGCCCGTTACGCCAATGGCATCAAGGGCTCGGAAGCGTTCATGCCGGAAGACATGAAGACGGCGCCCGAGGTCAATATCCCCAAGGAGTTCGAGATGTTTGGCCGTTTCAACGAGAGATGCCCGCCCGAGGTGCAGGAACTTTACACCGCCATCTGGACCGAGCTGACGAAGTAACGGTCTCTGGGCGACAGGCGCCTGGCATGACGGATCTCGAACTTTGCTATCTTCCCGCCGCCAGGGCGCTTGCGCTGTTTCGCGACGGCGCGCTCTCTCCGCTTGAACTCATGCAGGCGTTGATCGCGCGCGCCGAGGCCGTCAATCCAGCGGTCAACGCCTTTGCCGATACCTATTTCGACGAGGCCTTGGCCAAGGCGCGCCGCGCAGGCGAGGAATATGCCCGCGGCCATCCCCGCCCGCTTGAGGGCCTGCCCGTCGCCGTGAAGGACGCCCATCGTGTTGCCGGCAAGCGCACCACCTATGGCTCGCTGATCTTCAAGGACAATGTCGACGATCATTCCGATCCCATGATCGAGCGGCTCGAGGCTGCGGGCGCGATCATCCACGCACGCACAACGACTCCCGAATTCTGTCTTTCGGGAACCTGTCACACGCGCATGTGGGGAATCACGCGCAACCCCTTCAACACCGACTTCGGACCGGGCGGCTCTTCCGGCGGCTCGGCTGCCTCCCTCGCCGCCGGCACCGCGGTCCTGGCCACCGGCACCGACATTGGCGGCTCCATCCGGATTCCGGCGGCCGCCTGCGGCGTCGTCGGGTTCAAGCCGCCCCACGGCCGCAATCCCGACGGGCCTCCCGCCAATTTCGACCGCTACAACCACTGCGGTCCCCTCGCCCGCACCGTGGCCGATGCGGCGCTCGTGCAGAATATCGTTTCAGGTCCCCATTCTCTCGATCATGATTCGCTGCGCGAGCGCCTGACGCTCCCCCTCGACGATTCCGCCGTGAGAGGCTTGCGCGTCGCCTATTCGATCGATCTCGGCTACATGAACATCGAGCGTGACGTGCTGAAGAACACGCTCGCCGCTCTCGATGTGTTCCGCTTCCTCGACTGCAGGGTCGAGGAGGTCGATCTCGGCTGGACCATTGATTGCGAGCGCTGGGCCGCGCATTGGTACAATTCCATGCACTATGGCCGGCAGACCATCTGGCACGCCAAGCGCAATGCCGGTCTCATGTGCGATTACTCGCTGAAATTCGCCAAGCATTGTGAAACTGCCACCGTCCTCGACGATGTTCCCCGCTCCTGGGAGCATGTCCACAAGATGTACCAGACCTTCGGGCCGATCATGGAGAAATACGATGTCTTCATCTGCCCGACCAATGCCGTGCCCGCCGTAAAGGCTGATCATGATCCTTGGGACCCGAACTTCCGGATCAACAATGTTCGGGTCGATCCCGAGAACGGCTGGATTCTCACCTATCAGTTCAACATGCTCCACAATTGCCCGGTCATTTCCGTTCCCTCGGGCCGTGCCGAGAACGGCGTGCCCACCGGCATCCAGATCGTTGGGCGCACATTCGATGACCTGACCGTCTTCCGGGCCGCCGCCGGTTACGAGCGTGCGGCGCCTCATTTCTTCATCGGGGCCGGCAACTGCCCGCGCCTGGGGCTTAGGGAAAGCGCGCCGGAAACGCCGCAGACAGTTGCGTGAGCTCCCGCCGGAAGGCGACGGCGTCCGGATCGGGTGCCGAATCGAGAAGCCGCGCATAGCGGTGCCCGGAATAGACCGCATGAGCGATGGTTCCCGGCGCCAGGCAGTCGCCGATCGAAGTCACCGAGCGTATGCCGTGATCGCGCCACTCGGCGGCGCGTTCCTTCAGTGCAAGCGCGAGCGATTCCTCGGGCAGCCGCGCCGTCACCAGCACAACTCCATCCATTTCCACCACGTCGGGCTTGCCGGTGTAAATGCAGGCAAGCTTCACATGATCGCGGGCGATTTCCCCGAGCCCATGGGTGAGTTTCAGCTGCACGCCCATTTCGAGCAGGCGTCTTTGCATGAATCTCTGTTCCAGCGTGAGCTGGCTGAAGTCGCCCACCATGGAAGACGGGGTCACGATCATCACGCGCGCCCCGCTCCGCACCAGAAGCTCGGCCAGCGCTCCGCCCATGTAGTAATGGTCGTCGTCATAGATCACGATCCGCCCGCGGGGAATGAGCTCCTCCATCAGATCGTCGGGCGTGTAGACGGGCGCCGCCTCGGCGACCCGAATTCCCCTGATGGTGAAACGCGCCGCGCCGTCTCGCCGCCAGCGGCTGCCCGTGGCGAGCGCCACATGCTCGAAGCCGAAGCTCAATATGTCCTCCGCGCCGAGCTTGCTCGCCGGGTAGATTTCGACATTGGCGAGTTGCGAGAGCTGGTAGACCCGATAATCGGCGACCCGCCCCCAGGCCGAAAGGCCGGGAAGCTTGCGTTCCTTGGCAACGCGCCCGCCGACATCTTGAGCAGCCTCCGCCATTGCCACCTCATAGCCGCGCATGGCCGCCACGCGCGCCGCTTCGAGCCCCGCCGGCCCCGCCCCGACCACGAGCACCCGTGCTCTTGAGCCGGCCTTCTCGAAGCGCTCCGGATGCCAGCCGCGCCGCCATTCGTCGCCAAAGGTGGCGTTCTGCGTGCAGCGGCTGGGCGTCATCAGATAGTCGCCGGTGATGCACATATTGCAGCCGATGCATTCGCGGATGTCCTCGATGCGCCCCTCTTCGATTTTCTTGGGCAGGAACGGATCGGCGATCGAGGGCCGCGCCGCGCCCACGAAATCGAGCACGCCCGAGCGGATCTGCTTCACCATGGCGTCGGCGGATGTGAAGCGTCCCACGCCAACCACCGGTTTCGATGTGAGCCGCTTGAGACCGGCCACGAAGCTTTCCTGAAACCCTTCCTCCGCGAAGCGCGAGCTTTGCGAATCGTGCGGCCATGTGCCCATGCAGAAGTCCCACAGATCCGGCAGCTCGCCCAGCAGGCCCATGACATCCTCCATCTCGGCATGGGTCAGGCCGATCTCGCCCAGCATCTCATTGACCGCGACCCGCACCGGGACAGCGCAAGCTCCCCCCACCGCCTCCTTGGTGTCTTCAATGAGCTCGCGCAGGAATCGCGCCCGGTTTTCGAGCCGCCCGCCATATTCGTCGTTGCGCCAGTTCGTATGCCGGGACAGGAGAAACTGCGCCGTCGTCAATCCATGTCCCGCATAGCAATAGATGAGATCGTAACCCGCCCTTTGCGCCCTGAGCGCCGCATTGCGATGCCAGCGGCGGATGTCCTTGAGATCTTCCTTGTCGAGCGCGCGGGCCTGCAAGGGCTCATTGTGCGCCGTCGGCGTCGGCAGATGATGCACGCCGAGCGGCACTTCTCGCGAGGCATGATTGGCGGCAGCTGCGCCATTGTGGCAGAGTTCGATTCCAGCGAGGCTGCCATGCGCATGGATCGCGGCGACGATGCGTTCATGCACCGGCAGGTCTTGATCGTCCCACAGCCTCAGCTCGACATAGGGCGAAACATCGGCGGACGGATGGATTTCGACCTCTTCCGTGCACACCACCGCCCAGCCGCCCTCGGCCTTGATGCCGCGCATCGTCGCGTTCTGCGTGGCATCCCGCCAACCCATGCCATTGCAATGCGGCACCTGGTAGAATCGGTTTCGCGCGAGCTTCGGCCCGATCTTCAACGGTTCGAACAAAATGTCATATCGCGGATCGCGCCCCATGAGGCCTGTCCCGAGTTCTAGTCGCCGAGAAATCCTTCGAGCACGTTCACCGTATTCAAGCCGATGGCCTCGATGGCATAGCCGCCCTCCATCACGATCAGCGTCGGCAGCTTGAGCTTCTCGACGCGCGCGCCATAGGTCCTGAAATCCTCCGACTCGAGCTTGAAGAAGCTGATCGGGTCTTCCTTGTATGTGTCGACGCCCAACGACAGGACGAGCGCATCCGGCCCATAATCGACGATGCGCTGGCACGCATCCTCGAGAGCCGCACCCCATGCGTCGAATTGCGTGCCGCTCGGCATGGGATAGTTGACGTTGAACCCTTCGCCGTCGCCCTCTCCCGTCTCATCCGCATAGCCGAGGAAATAGGGATAGGCGTCCTCGGGCTGCCCGTGCAGCGACAGGAACAGAACATCCTTGCGCCGGTAGAAAATATCCTGCGTGCCATTGCCGTGGTGAAAGTCGACATCGAGAATGGCGACGCGCCAGGCCCCCTGGTCGATGAACATCTGCGCCGCTATGGCGGCATTGTTGAGAAAGCAATAGCCGCCATACATGTCGAGCGCGGCGTGATGGCCCGGCGGCCGGCACAGCGCGAAGACGGCGCGTTCTCCCTTGGCGACGCGTCTCTGCGCCGTTTGTGCCACCGCAGCGCTCGCCTGTGCTGCCGCCCATGTTCCCGCCGTAATGGCGGTTTCCGTGGCGAGCGCATAGTAGCCGGCCTTTCCGTCGATATGATTGGGCACGCGAAGGCGCATGCGCCGCGCCGCAAAGCCCGAGGGTATGATCTCCCCTCGTGCTCCGGAGGTCACCCACTCGCCCCATGCCGTTTTGAGAAAAGTGACGAAGCCTGAATCATGAACGCGCAGCGCTGCCCCTTCGTCGAACGCATCGGGCGCCGCGATGTCGGTGAATCCCCGCTCCCGCAGCCGCTGCACTATATATTCCATCCGCGATGGCCTTTCGAAGGGCGTGACGAACTGGCCGAAGTTCAGCTCGCCCTGCGGAAAGTGAAGCCGATGATCCTCCGAGAAAACGACCTTCATGCTTCTTGACACCCCCTCGCAACGGACAAGGCAGATTGGACTGCCTCGCTCCAGCTTGGCAAGAGGGGCGCTTTCGAAGGCCCTGTTCCGGCTTGCCTATTTCAGGATTTCGAGCCGCACCTTGGCAACCCCGCTGCGCACCAGCCCCACCACATGCGCCGCCCCATAGGCAAGATCGATGATCCGTCCACGGATGAAGGGTCCGCGGTCGTTGATGCGCACGACCACCGCTTTTCCCGTGCGCACATTCGTCACCCGCACCTTGGTGCCGAAAGGCAAGGTACGGTGCGCGGCTGTTAATCCTTTCGGGTTGAACTTCTCGCCGCTCGCCGTCACCTTGCCGCTGCGATAGTAGGACGCCATCCCGACCTGTGCTGAAACTTCCCCGGCTGCTGCAAAAACAAAAGACGCAACGATTGTTGCGATCACAAAAATCTTCGTCACGCGTTACACCCCTCACAAGACATGATGGGTGCACCTAGAAAGCGGCTTGGGCCAAAATGTGACGCAATCGCGCCGATTTCCCGCCCGCGCCCTTGCAATTGTGACGATTGTTAACGAATTCGTCCGCTAACGGAGCAATTCAG
>DATBMX010000121.1:0-3895 GCA_036554625.1 Aestuariivirgaceae bacterium | reverse complement strand
TGCTCTTTAACCGGCAGCGGCCGCCATGCTAGACCCGCGGCGCACGACCTAAGAACCATCATCTATATGGAGCGCGGCGCAAATGTCACCGCCCGTCATCACTCGTTTCGCCCCTTCGCCCACTGGTTTTCTTCACATAGGCGGCGCGCGCACCGCTCTCTTCAACTGGCTGTTTGCAAAACACAATTGCGGGAAGATGCTGCTGCGCATCGAGGACACCGATCGCGAGCGCTCGACCCCGGAGGCCGTGACTGCCATCATCGATGGTTTGACGTGGCTCGGTCTCGACTGGGGTGGCAACGCGATCTCCCAGTACGCCAGGGCCGAGCGCCATCGCGAAGTGGCCCATCAGCTTCTCGCTTCGGGCAAGGCCTATCGATGCTATTGCACGCCGCAGGAGCTTGAAGCCATGCGCGCGAAAGCCGCCTCGGAAGGCCGCCCGCAGCGTTACGACGGCACTTGGCGCGAACGCGATCCCGCCACGGCGCCACCAGGCATAAGCCCCGCCATTCGATTCAAGGCGCCGGTCGAAGGTGAAACGGTGATCGAGGATCAGGTGCAGGGACACGTGCAGTTTGCCAACAAGGATCTCGACGATCTCATCATTCTGCGTTCCGACGGAACCCCGACCTACAATTTATCGGTTGTGGTGGACGACCACGACATGGGCGTGAGTCACATCATCCGCGGCGCCGATCATCTCACCAACGCTGCTCGCCAGACGCAAATCTATCGCGCAATGAACTGGCCCGTGCCGCAAATGGCGCACATACCTCTGATCCACGGGCCGGACGGCGCCAAGCTGTCCAAGCGCCACGGCGCCTTGGGCGTGGATGCCTATCGCGCCATGGGCTACTTGCCCGAAGCCATGCGCAACTACCTGGCGCGTCTCGGCTGGAGCCATGGCGACGCCGAGATTTTTTCAACCGAACAAATGATCGAATGGTTCGGGCTCGAAAGCGTTGGCAGATCGCCTGCCCGATTCGACTACGCCAAGCTCGAGAATTTGAATGGTCATTATTTGAGGGCTATGCCGGCTTCCGACGTGCTCGACGCGTTCCTGAGCTTTCTTCCCCACGCGCCTGACGGAGGGGGCCTTTTGAGCAGGCTGGATGAACGGATGAAGGCGAAGCTGCTCAAGGCCATGCCGGGCCTGAAGGAGCGCGCAAAGACCCTCCTCGATATCGGGAATGGCTGCCGCTTTCTCTTCGACGCCTCGGAGCCTGACGACAAGGCGCGCGCTTTTCTCAACGGCGAAGGCATTGCCATATTGAAGGCGGTTCGACCCGTGCTGGCAGCGAATTCAGAATGGACACCGGCCTCGCTCGAAGCCGACGTCAAGGGCTTCGCCGCCGCTGCCAATCTCAAGCTCGGCCAGGTGGCGCAGCCGCTTCGCGCCGCCTTGACCGGATCCACCACCTCGCCCGGTATATTCGATGTCCTGAGCGTGTTGGAAAAAGATGAATCGCTTCGCCGCATCGGCAGGTTCACCGGCTAATGCGGCGATCCCGACCCCACTTGCGGCAGGTGTTCCAATCGAGTAGCCAATGCCATCACTGACGGAGCTCCATATGGATGATGCTTCAAACGCCGCTCGTCTCACCTATAGCGGTACGGACACGGTGCTTCCCGTTAAGTCGGGCACCTTGGGGCCTAACGTCGTTGATATTTCCAATCTCTATGATGACGTGGGGGTGTTCACCTACGATCCCGCATTCACTTCCACGGCTGCGTGCGAGTCAAAGATCACCTTCATCGACGGCGAGGAAGGCATTCTGCTCTACCGCGGCTATCCCATCGAGCAGCTGGCCGAATATGGCGACTTCATCGAGACCTGCTACGTGCTCTATTACGGCGAGTTGCCGAACCATGCGCAGCGCAAGGAATTCGAGGATGCCATAACGCATCACACCATGCTGCACGAGCAGATGGCGCGCTTTTACTCAGGGTTTCGGCGCGATGCCCACCCCATGGCGGTGATGGTTGGCACGGTGGGCGCCATGTCGGCATTTTACCACGACTCGACCGACATAACCGACCCGCGCCAGCGGGAGATCGCCAGCCGCCGCATGATCGCCAAGCTGCCGACAATCGCCGCCATGGCGTACAAATATTCAATCGGCCAGCCGTTCATCTATCCCCGCAACGATCTCACCTACGCGGCTAATTTTCTGCACATGTGCTTCGCCGTTCCGTGCGAGCCTTATAAGCCCAATCCCGTGCTCACCCGCGCCATGGACCGCATTTTCATCCTTCATGCCGATCATGAGCAGAATGCCTCCACGTCCACGGTGCGACTTGCCGGGTCCTCCGGCGCCAATCCGTGTGCTTGCGTCGCAGCAGGCATTGCTTGCCTGTGGGGTCCCGCCCACGGCGGCGCCAACGAGGCCGCGCTCAACATGCTGATTGAGATCGGCAATCCGGACAACATCCCGAAATACATCGCCCGCGCCAAGGACAAGAACGACCCCTTCCGGCTCATGGGTTTCGGCCATCGCGTCTACAAGAACTATGATCCGCGCGCCAAGATCATGCAGAAAACGGCACACGAGGTCTTGAACGAGCTCGGCATCAAGGACGATCCGCTCTTCGCCGTCGCTCGTGAGCTCGAGCAAATCGCGCTGCGCGATGAATATTTCATAGAGCGCAAGCTCTATCCCAATATCGATTTTTATTCGGGGATTACGCTGCGCGCCCTTGGCTTCCCGACGTCGATGTTCACCGTGCTCTTCGCGCTCGCCCGCACTGTGGGCTGGATCGCGCAATGGAAGGAGATGATCGAGGATCCGGGCCATCGCATCGGCCGGCCGCGCCAGCTCTATACGGGCGAGAAGCGCCGCGACTATGTGCCCATGAGCCGCCGCAGCAGGTGAGGCCGGCTTCGCCTATCCTGGCCGCTTATCCATCAGCATTGCGCCGATCTCCGCTTCGGCGAATACGGTGCCGTCCACCCTTGCTTCCGCAGCGAATTTCCAAACAGGCGGGCGCTTCTGCAGAAGCCTAACGTGAAACCGCACCACATGCCCTGGCAGCACCGGCTTGCGGAATCGCGCCTTGCCGATGGACATGAAATAGACGAGCTTCCCCTCCTCGCTTGCGCCAAGATGGCTCAGCACGAGCGCGCCGGCGGTCTGCGCCATTCCCTCGATGAGCAACACGCCGGGCATGATGGGATTTCCCGGAAAATGACCGGCGAAGAAGGACTCATTGATCGTGACGTTCTTTATGCCAACGGCTGATTGCTCCCCGTCCATATCGACGATGCGGTCGATTAGCAGAAAGGGATAACGGTGCGGCAGGAGCTGCATGATGCGCCGAATGTCCGCCTCGCCCAGCTGCTTTCCCTGCGTCTCGCCCGTCATGGTGCCCCTCCCATGAAAACGGACGGCGCTCGGCCGTCCGTGCAACCCGCTCTCCCCGGCACTTCTAGAATTTCGTTGCTATGCCGAAGCGGAAATATTCGACCTCGTCGTAGTCCGCCTTGAGGAACGGATAGGCGACATCAACCCGAAGCGGCCCGAAGGGCGAGTCCCAGGTGAGACCGGCGCCGGCCGAGGCGCGCAGCTTGGGATCGTCGAAGACTTTGCAAACGGTGCCGGCACTCGGGCAGCTTGGATCCACCTCGTCCTTTTCCGGCGCATTGAACAGCGTGCCGAAATCGGAGAAGACCGAGCCGCTGACCCCGAACTCCTCGGGCAGTCCGACCGGGAAGCTCACCTCTACCGTGCCGATGCCATAGGACTGACCGCCGATGGCATCCGTGTCGCCGCCGCCGCCTCGACGTTCCATGCGCGGACCGATGCCCGAACGGGCGAAGCCACGGAAACTGTCGCCGCCCTTGAAGAAGCGGTCGAGAATCGGCACCTCCTTGCCACCCCAGCCTTCCATATGGCCG
>DATBMX010000102.1:0-3501 GCA_036554625.1 Aestuariivirgaceae bacterium | reverse complement strand
TCGAGCGGATCATTCGTCACCGCGATGACATCGGCTATCTTGCCGACCTCCAGAGAGCCGAGATCGCCTGACAGTTTCATCATCCGAGCAGCTTCCATGGTTGCCGACCAGACGGCCTCCTGCGGGCTGAAACCGCACTCGTTTACCATGACTTCCAGTTCCTGCATGTTGTCGCCGGCGTGATTGCCGGGGGTGCCGACGTCGGTACCCATGGCGATCTTGGCCCCGCAGCGCTTTGCTGTCTTGAGCATCTCTACCCGCACTTTGTGGATATCGCGATACCTCGCGCTGATATGCGGCGGTACACGGGCGGAGAACTGTGAATTAGCAAACATCGCGGTGGTGATGCACATGGTGGGCACCAGCCAGCAATCGTGGCCAGCCATGAGCCTGAACACTGCCTCATCGCCATAGCTTCCATGCTCCACAGTGCGGCAGCCGCATTCTATGGCATTGCGTATGCCCTCCAGGGCATGGGCATGGGCGGCAACATGAGTGAAATTGTCCTTCGCGATCTCCACTGCGGCGCTGATTTCGTCGGGGCGCAATTGGATCGCGTCGGCGCGTTCGTATTTGGTGGAGGTGACGGCACCGGTGACCAATAGTTTAATGAAGTCGGCACCCATCGACAGCTGGCGCCGGGCTGCTTTTCTAACCTCGGAGGCTCCATCACACTCATCATACATGCCCCTGTAGTACGGCGTGGTGCTCGAGGTAATGGTCAGTATCTTACCGGCGCAGTACAAGCGCGGACCGGGAATGCGGCCGGAGTTGATTGCCTCCCGCACAGCGATCTCATGGTAGTCCCAGCCGCCGACCTCGCGCGCCGTGGTGATGCCGCTCATCAGCAGTTTTCGCGCTGCGTCAGCAGCGAACAGCGCAATGGTGCCCGGCAAGGATGTTGCCCAGGGGTTGTTTGGGTCCGGGCTGTAGGTATCGACGCAAATATGAACGTGGCAGTCGAAGAAACCAGGCAGCAAATAGGTGCCGTTGAAATCGATCTTGTCCGCGCCGGTGCGGGGAGCCTGGCCAATCTCGACGATGCGGCCGCCCTCTACGCGGAGATCGCCGGAACGAAAAGCTCCCGCCGCCACGTCGTAGACTTGTCCACCAGCCAGCCACATTTTTCACCCCTCCTGGCCACCCTTATGCACATGGCTGACCAACAGCCGCCGAGCCTTTCGCGTCTCACTGATAGCATGGACAACATGGCGCTGTCGTTATTGTCTGCCGGGCGATTTGCCGGAACCTTTCTCTTATACCGTGAGACAGCGTCGCCGACGGCGGTGGGACCGCAGTGCGTTGTCAAACTCGCCGAAGGGAGCCAGCGTGTGCTCTTTAACGCTGCGAATGTCTGCTTTGGTCAAAAGCAGACGGAGCAACATCACACTGTAACGTCTGAAAAGTGCCATGTCCCCACATCCCACCATCGTCAGGCAGACGATGGTTTGGTGATCCACTAACCGGGCAGTATGCGTTAGTGTGTGCGAGACCGCTAACTCTTCTGGTGACGGGACCAAGTATGGAACGCAGGCTCGCCGCTGTGCTGATTGCCGATGTTGCCGGCTACAGCCGTCTGAGCCAAGCCGATGAGGAAGGGACGCGCACTCGTTTTCAGACCGATTTGCATGAAATATTCGGGCCGAAGATTGCTGAACACCGCGGCCGCCTAGTCAAGACCATGGGCGATGGCCTGCTGATCGAGTTCCGCAGTGTCGTCGATGCTCTGCGTTGCGCCATCGAAGTGCAACGCATCAAGACCGAGCGCGATGCGGGACCGTGGGCGGATCGCCGCCTCGCTTTCCGGATCGGTATCAATCTCGGCGACGTGATCGTCGAGGGAGACGACATCCACGGCGATGGTGTCAATATCGCCGACCGACTGCAGGGATTGGCCGAGCCAGGCGGCATAGCAATATCGGGAACAGTCTACGATCAGGTACAGAGCAAGCTCCTCGTAGGTTATGCCGACCTGGGAGAACGACAGGTCAAGAACATCGTAGGGCCGGTGCGAGCCTATCGTGTGTTGCTGGATCCCGTCGCGGCTGGCAAGACGATGGACGCGATGGAGAAGAGCCATGGTTCGTGGCACCGGCCCGTGCTTGCGGCAGCGGTGCTCTTAGTCCTCGCCGGTGCCAGCGCTGCGGCCTGGCTGCGCCCGTGGGAGTCGAAGATCGAAGCGGCGTCGCCCGAGCGGATGACCTTTCCTTTGCCGGACAAACCTTCAATTGCCGTGCTGCCGTTCGCCAATATGTCAAGCGAAGCGGAGCAGGAGAATTTTGCCGACGGGATGACAGATGACCTGATCACCGATCTCTCAAAAGTTTCCGGGTTATTCGTCATCGCTCGGAACTCGACGTTCGTTTACAAGGGAAAGCCGGTGAAAATCGGCCAGGTAGCCGAAGAACTCGGTGTCCGATACGTCCTTGAGGGAAGCGTGCGGCGCGCTGGAGACAAGGTGCGCATGAATGCGCAGCTCATTGATGCATTGACGGGCGGGCATGTGTGGGCCGACCGGTTCGATGGCAAGGTAACAGACATTTTTGCTGTTCAAGACGAGTTCTTGCGCAAGATTGTGGAAGCTCTGCAAGTGACCCTTACGAGGCCTGAGAAAGAGGAGATTGCGCGCGCGAAAGCCAGCACTGTCGCTGCAAAGGAAGCCTTCGATGAGGGTTGGAGTCTCTACCTGCGGTTCAACGCAAAGGACAATGCGAGGGCCGTTGGCCCACTAAAAAGAGCTATTGAACTCGATCCGGCCTACGGACGTGCTTATGCCGCACTCGCTATGACGTATTTCAGAGCTTTTTTTGGTTGGCAGCAGGAACTCGACTCGGGGACGGGGGAAGTATACGGGTTGGACCAAGGGCTATTTCAAGATTACTTGAAAGTCGCAAAAAAACACCCGACCGCCCTCGCCCACACGGCCGAGGCAAATCATCAGATGTTTCTAGGTCGAATTGAAGAGGCACGCATCGAGGCGGGGCGAGCAATTGCGCTGGATCCCAACGACCCGGAAGCGCATATCACAATGGCCTGGTCGTTGACCCTGGCTGGCCAATCAACGGAGGCCCTAAACTTCGTCGCGACAGCCAAACGGCTCAATCCGATCTACCCAAGCCACTATGCTCTTGCGCATGGAATTGCACTGTTTACAGCGGATGATCTAAAGCAGGCGGCAGAGGTCTTCAGTGAAGGTTTTAGACAAAATCCAGAAGCGGTGGACCTTCTTCCTCCGCTGGCATCGGTGCTTGCGCACTTAGGTCGGCGAACTGAAGCAAGGCAATTACTCTTCAAGTGGCGACCTCAAGCAGATCAGAAGGCCCTAGAGCGTTTTGCAAGAGCCTATAAATTCCCATTTCGCTGGGCGCGCGAACATGCACGCGTGTGGCAGCGTTTGATCGAGGGTGTTCGGGTGGCAGCCCTGCCACTTGACATTACTGTTTCCAGTCTGATGGCTGAGCTGAAGCAGGTGGATCCCTTCCGCAGATTAATTGCCATTCA
>DATBMX010000096.1:0-2854 GCA_036554625.1 Aestuariivirgaceae bacterium | reverse complement strand
TGCGGGAGGATCTGAAGCCTTCCGACATTCTCAAGAGGGAGGCGTTCCACAATTGCATCGTCGTCAACTCCGCCATTGGCGGCTCGACCAATGCTCCGATCCACATCAATGCC
This sequence comes from Aestuariivirgaceae bacterium, assembly GCA_036554625.1. Classification (GTDB taxonomy): domain Bacteria; phylum Pseudomonadota; class Alphaproteobacteria; order Rhizobiales; family Aestuariivirgaceae; genus DATBLQ01. The sequence continues at coordinate 2,741 of DATBMX010000096.1, read as the reverse complement.
ATTGCCCGCCATATCGGCGTCGAGCTGTCCATCACCGATTGGGAGAAGATCGGCCGTCATGTGCCCTTGCTCGTCGACATGCAGCCCGCCGGCAAATATCTCGGCGAGGAATTCCATCGCGCCGGCGGGGTGCCCGCGGTCGTCAACGAGCTCATGACGGCGGGTCTTATCAGGGAGGGGGCCCTGACGGTGAACGGCAAATCGATCGGCGAGAACTGCCGCTCGTCCAGGATCGTCGACCGCGATGTCATTCGGCCGATCTCGAATCCCCTCGTCAAGGAGGCGGGCTACATTGTCCTGAAGGGCAATCTCTTCAACAGCGCCATCATGAAAACCAGTGTCATCTCCGAGGAATTCCGCCAGCGCTACTTGTCCAATCCTCAAGACCCCAATGCCTTCGAGGGCCGCGCCGTCGTCTTCGACGGACCCGAGGACTACCACCATCGCATAGAGGACCCGTCTCTGGAGGTGGATGAGAGATCGATACTCTTCATACGCGGCGCCGGTCCGATCGGCTATCCAGGCAGCGCCGAGGTGGTGAACATGCAGCCTCCCGCAGCCCTGATCAAACAGGGCATCACCTCTTTGCCCTGCATCGGCGACGGGCGCCAATCCGGCACGTCGGGTTCTCCGTCGATTCTCAATGCCTCGCCCGAGGCAGCCGTGGGCGGCGGCCTTGCCATTCTGCGAACAGGAGATCGAGTGAGGATCGATCTCGACAAGCACGAGGCCAACATGCTGCTGGATGACGACGAACTGGCGAGACGCCGGGAAGACATGAAAGCCCGCGGAGGCTATCCGGTCCCTGAGAGCCAGACGCCCTGGCAGGAGCTTCAGCGCTCGTGCGTCGACCAGCTGGAAAGCGGCATGGTGTTGAAGCCGGCCGTCAAGTTCCAGCGCGTGGCGCAAACCAAGGGTCTTCCGCGCGACAATCATTAAGGTCCCGGCACTCCCGCGTGCCGGCGATATCGCTAAAATTTTAGATGATTTTATAGCTCTTTTGTAACCGGGGAATGGGAGGGTCCTGGGCGAGACCAGGGGAGGTGACCCTTCATGCCCCATGATGATCCAGCGCGCCTGTCCCGCCCTGGCATGTCGCGGAGCGGGTTCGCTGCGGTGTTCTTGGCGAGCCTCGGCGCGTTCCTCTTCGGCTTTATTTTCTTCACAGCTGCTCCGGCGCAGAGCCTCCTCCTTCTCGTCGCCATCCTGAGTGCTGCGCTTTCGTCAGCAATGGGCTGGCAGGTCTTCGCCGCACCGCGCCGTCGCCTGCACGCTCTGGAAGGAGAAATCACGGCCATGCAGCAGGCACGATGCCAGGCCGAGGCTGCCAATGCGGCGAAGACGCGTTTCCTTGCCACAATGAGCCACGAGATCCGTACGCCCATGAGTGGCGTTCTTGGCATGAACAACCTTCTCCTCGAGACGCCTCTTACGCCCGAGCAGAGAAGTTACGCCTCTGCGATCGATTCCTCCGGCAGAGCGCTTCTCTCGATCATCGACGAGCTTCTCGACACGTCCAAAATCGAGGCAGGAAGGATCAATCTCGAAAACCGCCCCTTCGATCTTGTCGATCTCGTCGAGGGCGTTGGCGAACTCTTGGCGCCTCGCGCCCATGCCAAGGACATCCAGGTGGCGACCTATGTCGATCACGCCCTGCCCCGGGTGCTGCATGGTGACGCCAATCGACTGCGTCAGGTCCTCCTCAACCTTGCAGGCAACGCCATCAAATTTACCGAGCGCGGCGGCGTTGCTCTTCTCGTCACGCCGGCCCACCCTGACGCTGCGAAAAGCAGAATAAGATTCGAAATTGCCGATACTGGCATCGGAATTTCGCCCGCCGACCACCAGCGCATCTTCGAGATGTTCACTCAGGGCGGCGATGACATCGCCGAACGCTACGGCGGCACTGGGCTTGGTCTTGCCATCTCCCGCGATCTCGTAGGCCGCATGGGCGGCGAAATCGAGTGTACGTCGCGCCCCGGCGCCGGCGCGTCCTTCACCTTCATCCTACCCTTCGAGGGCGAGCACAGAGCCCATTCTGCACCGCGACCTCTCGCCGGCCGTACGGTGACGATGATCGTGCCGCCGGGTCCGACCAGAACCACGCTCGCCCTGACGCTCGAAGACCTGGGAGCAGATGTTGTCGAGATGTCGCCCGAGAACGTCGGCCAACGGCTGAGCGACATTTGCTCACCAGGCAACGATCTCCATGATCTCGTTGTGGATGCCGCTTTTGCCCATCTTGTCCTGGAATGGTCTCGGAAGCTGCCTGCCGCCACGGCCCTTCGCTCGCATCTGTGGCTTCTCATCCAGCCCGAGGAACGCAGGACCTATCGCGAACCTATGAATGCAGGCATTGGCTATCTGCTGAAGCCGCTTCGCCAGGCCACCTTGGTCCGGCAACTGGTTGATCGCGATCTGCCGCGCCTGTCCGAAGCGGTTGAGCAGCTGCGGCGGTCGACCAGGCGCAAGCCTGGCCTCGACGCCTTGAACATACTGCTCGTCGAGGACGATCCCGTGAACGCGAGACTCACTTTCGCCATGCTGAGCAAGGCTGGCCACAGAGTGTCTCATGTTACCGGCGGCGAGGCGGCAGTCGCCGAGATGCGTTCCGGGCTTTCCCAGCCAGGCAATGGACCGGAACTTCCTGATCTCATTCTGATGGATGTTCAAATGCCGCGGATGAGCGGTCTCGAAGCAGCCAGGCTTATTCGCAAGGAGGAAGCGCTTCATGCCGCGCC
>DATBMX010000044.1:0-4954 GCA_036554625.1 Aestuariivirgaceae bacterium | reverse complement strand
ATCATCGTTGGGCAAGTCGTTCTGCTCAAGCTCAATCCGGATCGCGTGGCGCAAAGCCTCATGTCGGATTCGGTGCTGTTCATCATGGGCTCGCTCATGCTGGCGGTGGCGATCGTCAAGCAAAGGCTTGACCGGCGCATTGCCTGGTTTCTGGTTCAGCTGACGGGCACCAATCTCTACTGGATCAGTTTCGGCATCATTCTCGTTTGCGGGCTGCTTGCCGCCTTCGTGGGCGAGCATACGGTGGCGGCGATGATGCTGCCTGTAGGCGCGACGCTCATCACGCTGACCTCGACCGACCCCAAGAAGGTGCGCAACGTCGCGGCGGTGATCCTGTTCTCGATCGCCTATGGCTGCTCGATTGCGAGCATTGCGACGCCATCGGGAGGCGCCCGCAACGCCATCATCATCAATTACTGGCAGCAGTTCTTCTACGATCCCTTGCGGCCTGAAACTTATCGCTTCCTCGTCGATTACGTGACCTGGATCGTCTATGCGTTTCCCATGTTCCGGATCCGCCTGCCCATCGTGACGCTGCTGCTCCTGTGGACGTTCAGGCCGGAAACGACGGATCTGTCGCGCGCGGTGGCGCGGCTCAGGGCGCAAGTCGACATGCAGGGGCCGATCAAGCCGTCCGACTGGCTGACCTTCGCCCTTTTCGGACTGACCATCCTCGCATGGATCTTCTTCTCCGGCACGATCGGGCTCGGCACGGTGGCGGTGCTCGGCGCGCTTCTGTTCCTCGTCACCGGACTGGTGCGATGGGAGGACATCAATGCGGGCGTGAACTGGGGGGTCGTGCTGCTCTATGCCGCAGCCGTGTCGCTCGGCGTCGAAATGAAGGCGACGGGCGCGGCCGAATGGGTGGCGGACAGCATGCTGCAGGCGCTGTCCTCCATAGGGGCGGAGAGGGGCGTGGGCCTATGGGCGGCCGTGTCGCTTCTCACCATCGCCGTGTCGAACACGATGACGGCGGGTGCAGCGGTGGCGGTGTTCGGGCCCGTGGTGCTCAACGCGGCGCAGATGGCGCAGGACGATCCCCTCACCATCGGCTTCATCGCGGCCATTTCCTCGGGTCTCGGTTATGCCACGGCGGCGGCGCAGCCGGCCTTCACCATCATCTATGCCTCCGGCTACCTGAAGCAGCGGGATTTTTTCAAGATTGGCTGGAAGATGATGTTTGTGTCATTCTTTCTCCTGTTGTTCCTCGCCGGGTTCTATTGGCCCCTGATCTCCGCCCGGTGAAGGAAGCGTTCCTTCTCATTTTCGGACAGGCCGCATGACCAGCCGTCTCAAGCGCACGACGCTGTCGAACCGACAGGAGCGGGCTCTCGAAAAAACCCTGCAGAACCTCAGAATGCAGCGGCGCAGCCGCTTCCGCGTTCTCGCCTGCATCAATGAGGAGGAAGCCTCCTACATCACAGTGCGCTTCGCCGCGCGCCTGGCGCCCGGAAATGAATGCGACATCATCGTGCTGTTCGTCAGGCCAATCGACCAAGAGCTGTGGTCGGGAGGACTGCAAGTCAGGCTCGCCCGGCAAAACATGCTCGAGGCCGGACTCGAACTTCCCGGCGTTCGGCATCTGAAGACGGCTCTCGAGGTGCTCAAGGAAGAAGGCGTCGACGTCGCCGGATGGCAGCAGGAGACCGCCCATGAAGATGCATGGGGCGACCCCGCCGGCGACAACAAGGTCGTCTATACCAGTCCCGAGGGGCGCTCCGTCGTGCTCAAGCTCAAGACCGCGCCCGAAGTGGCCAACGGGATCCTCGATCAGTATGAGCTCGGTCCCTATAATCTGATGATCCTCGGCGAATCTTCGGGATGGCGCGGCGAAAAGACGTCGTGGCTCTCAAAGGGCGTGGTGCAGCGGGTGACGATGCTCTCGCCCTGCTCCGTTCTGGTGGCGCGCGACAGCCTCGACAGGCGCGGCTTCTTCATCTGCACGGATGGCACGTCACGATCGATGCAGGCGGTGCGGCGGGCCGCTGTGCTGGCTCATACGGTGGGCGAGCCGATCACATTGTTCTCGGCCGCTCCCACGGCGGCGGCGCGGCCGGCGGCGGAGGAGAATGTCGAAAACGCCAAGGCGCTTCTGAAGGCGCTCGGCATTCACATCGATGAATCGCGGGTGGCGGTGGGAGAGCCGGCAGAACGGATCGTCGACCTCGGCTCCGACTACAAGATCGTGGTCGTCACCGACGAGGGGCGATCCTGGTGGCAGAGAATGTGGCGGGGCTCCGTCGCTTATGAGGTGGCGCGGCGGGCGCGAACATCGGTGCTCGACGTCCGATAGGCGAGAACACCGATGAGGTGAAGCATGGCCGTCGCGGCGAGGAGGCCGAGGCCTGCGCGCAAGTCGGAAAGGCTGAGCGAGAGCTCGCCGCCATGCGCATAGCCGTGCGCCAAAGCAAAGAGAACCGTCAAAGGCAATGCAGCGCGGAGATCAATGGGCGGGCGCAGGAGGGCCGCAGCCGGGAAGAAGACCGCCGAAGCAAGCACCAACCACTCGCTCGCCTGGGAAAGAGGCACGAGTTGAGGGGCGAGGGCGCCAGCCGCCACGGAGATAAGAAAGACAAGCGGCAGGAGCCATAGGGATCGTCCAGCGAGGACCGCTGCCCAGAGACCCAGAGCCAGCATGGCAAGGAGATGATCGAGGCCGGTGAGCGGATGGAGAAAGCCCGAAACAAAGCCGACGGCAGGCGCCGAGCCGACATGGGCGGCGGCAGGCAGAGTCGAGGCTAAAAAGAGAATAAGCGTGCAGGCAAGACGGGTCATGTTGCTGCTCCTTGGCTCCGGCATCGGCGCCCTGTTGAGGTAGCGCCGCTGAAACGTCAGTCCCTGGTGATTAGCAGAGTCCACGGCTTGAGGAGAGCGCAAAAGCGGCATGCGACGCCACAATTCAACCGCGCTCGGCGCGCACCGCCTCCATATATTCCTCGAGGTGCTCGACATTCTCGAAGCGCATCCAGCCTTCGTCGGTCTCGGCCTCGACCGTGCCGTCGGAGAGAACGCGCGCCGGCTTGCCGGCGATTGTGCGCTCTTCAACGACGTAAAGCTCCTCCTCGGAGATTGCATCATCGGCATGGGGGGCATCGAACTCATGCACTTCTTCGGCCGCCGTCTCAATCGTCGGGCGCAGGTGGTCCTTGACGATGGAAATGCGCTCGTCAGGCGGCTTCGGCCTGTCGCGCGCGGACATTTCCGGCTCCTGGCGCGCAGCAAACCCATGCGAATTGCCGCGCGTCTTGGTAATGGCGGGCGCTGCGTCAAGAGCTTCGGCATAGGCGGGCGGCGATGCTGGTTGGTCCTCGAAATTCTCAACCCCCTGCGCTTCGCCCGCGACGACCGCACGCAAGGTCTCGACCGCGGAAATCAGACTACCAAGCGCCAGGGTCACGAAACCGCCCGCCAGCAACATGGCACTTGCATCCAAGGACAAGACTTCGAAGGCGTCGTCCATGACGAGCTTCAACAAAACGCCCAAGGCGCCCAGGACTATCAGAACTATTCCGCCAAACCGAACCACACTGTTCATATTCCAATTCCTCTGCCTGAGACGGGCTTCAGGCTCTCACCGTCTTGTGCTGAATCGCGCGCTTCAAGCAAGCCTTGCATATTTCGCGTCCAAGAACCGGGAAAGCAAGCGGTACCTCACTTCTCAATGATTATCCGTGGCGGCGGCTTCCGCGAATTCTCTCCGGACGCGACAGCCTGCCAGACGCGTCCGGCAATGTTCCTATAAACGGCGGCCAAGGGCGAGGCGGGCTCGCAGGCCGTCACCGGCTCTCCCTGGTCGGAGCGGCGGCGCAACTCCGCGTCCAAAGGCACTTCGCCGAGAAAGGCGACGGACAGTTTTTCGGCCTCGGCTTTGGCCCCGCCATGGCCGAAGATCTCATGGCGTGTACCACAATTGGCACAAAGGAAGTAACTCATGTTCTCGACGATGCCGAGCACTGGAACACTGACCTTCTCGAACATGGCCAAGCCTTTGCGGGCATCGATGAGGGCCAGGTCCTGAGGCGTGGACACGATAACCGCGCCAGACAGCGGCGTCTGCTGCGCCAATGTTAGCTGAACATCGCCGGTGCCAGGCGGCATATCGACGACGAGGCAGTCGAGCGCACCCCACTCCACCTCGCGCAGCATCTGCACAAGGGCGCCCATGACCATGGGCCCGCGCCAGATCATCGGCGTCGATTCGTCGACGAGGAAGCCCATGGACATGGCTTTGAGTCCAAAGCGCTCGAGAGGCTTGAGCTTCTTCGAGCCGGGGCCAGAAAGCCGCGGCCTCTCGGTGAGGCCCAGCAGCTTCGGCATCGAGGGACCATAGATGTCGGCATCGAGAATGCCGGTGCGGAGCCCCATGGCGACGAGGCCCAGCGCGATGTTCACGGCGGTTGTCGATTTTCCGACGCCGCCCTTGCCCGAAGCGACGGCAATGATGCGCGAAACGCCCGGCACGGCGGTGCCGCGCGCGTGACGAGCGGCCTCGGCCGGCGTGCCGGACGATTTGGCGGGACGGTCGGCCGTGAGCGCGACGATCACCTTGCCGATGCCGGGCAAAGCCTTCACCGCCTCTTCCGCCGCGCGCCGGGTCGCCTCCATGGCTCGCGCGTCGCGTGCTTGAGCGGTGAGGGCGAAGGTCACATCATTGCCAGCTATGATGATCTCCGACACGAGGCCCTGCGCAACGATATCGTCCTCGGCTCCCGGCGCTCGCACCGCCGACAAGCGAGCAAGAATAGCAGTCTTGCTGATGGCCGTCATTCGAGAGACCTCATCGATCCTCAGATGACGCGCATGTGCCCGACAAACAGTGCGGCCGCAAGGGGGTGATCTTCAAGGGCGAATGATTGTTTGCCATGAAGGAGCGCGCTATGAGTGCGACCCTCTGGCGAGCAAGCGAGGATTTCATGACCAGCGAAAAAGCGCCCGGTTTCGAGACTTTGGCCAT
>DATBMX010000438.1:0-3776 GCA_036554625.1 Aestuariivirgaceae bacterium | reverse complement strand
GCCCGCAACGTCAAGGACGGCACTGCGGTTTGGGCCTACCAGATGACCCCCTTCGATCAATGGGACTATGACGGTATCAACGAGAACTTTCTGACCGAGATGGATGTCGACGGCAAGAAAGTGAAAGCTCTCACCCACTTCGATCGTAACGGCTTTGCTTATGTGCTCGACCGCACTGACGGCACGCTGCTCCGCGCCAACAAATACGTCACCGTGGACTGGGCCGAGAAGATCGACATGAAGACTGGCCGCCCGATCAAGGTGGCGGAGCATTCTCCGCTCGAGGTCGGTCGAAACGTTCAGACTTGCCCGTCGGCGATGGGCGGCAAGGATCAGCAGCCTGGTTCAGTCGATCCGAAAGAGCCAAATATTTTCTACATGCCCACCAATAATTGGTGCATGGAGGACGAGCCCCAACAGCGCACGCACACGAACCAGGGCACGGTCTACGTGTTCGCCAACGTGTACATGTATCCTGAAGTGCCCGGCACCACTGGTAAGCTCAAGAAGTTCGACGTCTTGACCGGCAAGTCCGAATGGGAAATCCCGGATCCGTATCCGAACTGGGGTGGCACCATGAATACGGACGGCGGGCTCGTGTTCTATGGTTCGCTTGGCGGTGATTTCCGCGCTGTTGATCGGAAGTCCGGCAAGATCCTGTGGAGCCGAAAGCTCGGTTCAGGCGTCATCGGCAACCCAGCTACCTGGAAGCTCGGTGGCAAGCAGTATGTCGGCGTCTATTCCGGCATTGGCGGCTGGATCGGCCTGCCCGTGACTGCTGGTCTTGACCTGAATGACAAGTTCGGCGCCATCGGTGCGACGGCCATGGCGAAGTCCTCTGGCCTGAGTCTGATCCCTCAGGGCGGCGAGCTGAACGTATTCAGGGTCATGGAGTAACGAGATCGACTGGACCACATATTGTAGGCCCGGTGTCCTTGCGCGACACCGGGCGAATTCTGTCCGCTGTAGAGCTTGCCGTCTCGTGGAGGAACGGTCGCCACTTTAGAATGTAAGGAAGAGCAGTCATGACGTACGGCGCACATGCGGAAGCTACCCATGATGCTCGCCCGCACGGCTGGCGAAGATGGGCCTATTCCACCAATCACAAGGACATTGGCACGATGTACCTCATCTTCGCCATCTTTGGCGGAGTGATCGGCGGAATCCTTTCGATGGGCATCCGGGCGGAGCTTATGCAACCCGGCATGCAGATTTTCGGCAGCCCTGACGTTTTCAATATGTTCGTCAGCGCCCATGGCCTCACGATGATATTCTTCACGATCATGCCGGCAATGATCGGCGGGTTCGGCAATTGGATGGTGCCCTTGATGATCGGCGCGCCGGACATGGCCTTCCCGCGCATGAACAATATTTCTTTCTGGCTGCTACCCGCTTCCTTCAGCTTGTTCCTTATTGCTCTTTTTGTCCCCGGACCACCCGGCGGCCATGGCATCGATACCGGCTGGACAATCTACGCTCCGCTCTCCACCAAGGGCACGCCGGGGCCTTCAATGGATTTTGCGATCCTGTCGCTCCACCTTGCCGGAGCGTCTTCAATCCTCGGCGCGATCAACTTCATCACCACGATCTTTAACATGCGTGCGCCGGGGATGACCCTGCACAAGATGCCACTCTTCCCCTGGTCAATCCTGGTGACGTCCTTTCTTCTTCTGCTGTCGCTTCCGGTGCTTGCCGGGGCCATCACCATGCTCCTGACCGACCGCAATTTCGGCACGGCGTTCTTCGACTCTGCTCATGGCGGCGATCCTCTGCTCTTCCAGCACCTGTTCTGGTTCTTTGGCCATCCCGAAGTTTACATCATGATCTTAGGAGGATTTGGGATGGTGAGCCAAATCGTCTCGACGTTTTCTCGCAAGCCTGTCTTTGGCTATCTCGGCATGGTGTATGCCCTCGTGGCCATCGGCGTAATCGGCTTCGTTGTCTGGGCTCACCACATGTTTGTGTCGGGAATTGGCGTCAACACACAAGCCTATTTCGCCTTTGCTTCGATGGTGATCGCGGTGCCGACCGGCATCAAGGTGTTCTCCTGGATAGCCACCATGTATGGCGGCTCAGTTTCGTTTCGTGCCCCGATGCTATGGGCCATTGGCTTCATCTTCGTATTTACTATTGGCGGCGTCACTGGGGTGGTGCTCGCCAACGCCAGCCTGGATCGGTCGTTGACCGACACCTACTACGTCGTGGCTCATTTCCACTACGTGCTATCGCTCGCGGCTGTGTTCGCGCTCTTCGGCGCTTGGTACTACTGGTTCCCCAAGATGACCGGGTACATGTATTCCGAGAGCATCGCCACGCTGCACTTCTGGCTGATGTTCATTGGCGCCAACATCGCATTCTTTCCCATGCATTTCTTGGGACTTGCAGGCATGCCCCGTCGCATCGCCGACTATCCAGATGCCTTTGCCGGTTGGAACCTCGTGGCATCGATCGGTTCCTTCGTTTCCTTTGCCGGTTTGATCGTTTTTCTAGGCGGGATGGCCTACGCCTTTGCGCGCAAGGTGCATGCGCCTAGCAACCCGTGGGGGGCTGGAGCCACGACCCTCGAATGGACGTTGTCGTCGCCGCCTCCTTACCACACCTTTGAAACACTACCGCGCATCAAATGATCGAAAATCTCCCAGTCAGGCGGAGATTGCCGATTATGTGCTCTCTGCTGGAGCCAACCGATGGCACGGTAATCTATCCTGCTCCAGGCGCAACTCGCGGGTGGATCCGCACGTCAGGGCATGATCTCTGGGGGACGCTGTGCAATCCGCGGCCCCAGCAGGAATTACGCTATCCATTGCGCTATCGCCATGAACTGCACCCAATTGTCACGCGCCGGGCTGTTTCTCGCTAGCGAAGGGCGTATCCCTGGCTCGAATGCGAGTGTGGTTTCGCGTGCGCGCGCACGACGGATCAACGCGCTAATGCTTACCTGCGGTGAATACAATGCGTCTGGGGACTTTGCATTCTGCGTTGGGTTGCCGAGCAAGAGTGGCGTGGGCGGAGGAATTCTCGCGATTGTTCCCGGTCTGGCCTCAGTAGCCGTGTGGTCGCCGGGGCTTAGCGATCAGGGGAATTCACTGGTCGGTACCTACGTCTTGGACGACTGGCGTCGACTGCAGGGTGGTCTATCTTTTAGCCGGCGGCGGCACCTGAAAAAGCAAACGTCCTCCGTCGAACGACGGAGACGTCTTCAACACTTCTGGTGGACTATTCTGCGTTAAAGCAGCACCATTGCGTAGGGTCAACGATTTTGCGAGGCTGTTCGGTAGCGTTGGGCGCTACAAGAAGCTCGAATGATAGCGCGAATACTCGTAGCAACCGATTTTTCCCCGCGATCTGACCGCGCCTTGCGGCGCGGAATCCTGCTAGCCCGTCAGAACGCAACCGAGCTCCAACTCACGCACGTGGTCGATGATGACCAACCCCAGCGTCTCATCGACGTCGAGAGGCGAGAGGCCGCAGCCTTGCTTGACGAGCTTGCGAGCACGATACGCGAAAGTGACGGAATTGATTGCGAAGGCCATGTCGCCACCGGCGACGCGTTCCAAGGCATCGTAAGGATGGCCGAAGAGACCGGCGTCGATCTCTTGGTCCTTGGACCGCATCGTCGACAGGTGTTGCGTGATGTTTTCATCGGCACCACGGCAGAGCGTGTCCTTCGGACGAGCCGCATGCCTGTGCTATTGGCCAATGGTGTTCCGGCCGGTGCTTACCGCAAAGTGCTCATCGCTTCAGATTTGTCCAATTACGCATACGCTGCGGCCGAT
>DATBMX010000037.1:0-3115 GCA_036554625.1 Aestuariivirgaceae bacterium | reverse complement strand
GCTCTTCCAAAGTATCTGCATTGGCTTCTGCAAATCGTGCGACGGCTGTGATTGCATTTACGGCTGCAGAGCGATCTCCAACCTTGCCGCGAAACCCCCTGAGCAGGGCAGATATCCGCAGCCGGTCCAGCGCCTCTTCGATCTCCCCTGATCTCACGGGCAGGAGCATCGTCACCTTATCCTGAAGGAACTCCGTGAAAGTTCCGCCGGCGCCCACCAGCAGGACCAGACCGAATTGAGCATCCGCTTTCACGCCGATGATAAGCTCGCAAACAGGGTCCGGCGCCATGCGCTCAACCAGCACATGGTCCGCGATCTTCTTCATGCGCTCCGCTGCCTGCGCCACGTCATCACTCGATCTGAGATGAAGCGCCACTCCATCAACTTCCGTCTTGTGCGGAATGGCGTGGGAGGAGATCTTCACTGCTACTGGGAAGCCTAGTCTTTGCGCTGCGACCGCTGCCTCGTCTGCGTGGCACAACTCGCCTTTCGGGACGGCAAGACCATAGGCCGCCAAGGTTTGCTTCGCCTCATGCTCGCTCAGAAGAACAGCCGTTCCCTCCTTGGCATCAGCGGGCCCAATCGGCAGCTGCTCGTCCCGGCGGTTCCAATGCTGACCGATCAATGCTGCCGCCTCGAACGCCGTGAGCGCGTCCTCAAGCCCTGCCATGGGAGCAATGCCAGCCTGCGACAGCCGCGCGGCCAGGGGTTCGGGCAGGCATTCGGGCAAAGACGCCGCAATGGCTGCTCGCGCACCCGTTGCCGTCTTGGCCCTGATGAAAGCATTTGCGGTCACGAGCCATGTCTTTGGATCCATAGAAGGCGCCGTGGGAATATCGAGGATCAGCATGCCGACGTCGAAACCGCCGGAAAGGGCAGCCGAAAAGGTGGCGGCGAGCTTGTCCTCCTGGTTCCAGATGAAGGTGTGATAGTCGAGTGGATTGTCGACTGCGACGTAATCATTCAGCGTCGCAGCCACTTTTGCGCCCGTTTCGGCGTCGAATGGAGGAAAATTGATCCTTCGCCCCTCGGCCATGTCCGCGATCAGTGCCGCCTCGCCGCCGGAGCAGCTCATGGAGAGGACCTTGCCGCCTCCAAGAGGCCCGCCATGGTGAAGGAATTTAAGAGTTTCGACAAAAGCGGTTACTGAATGGACGCGCGCCACACCACAGCGTTCGAAGAGTGCGCCGTAGAGCGAATCCGTGCCCGCGAGAGAGCTCGTGTGGCTAAAAGCAACCTTGGCTCCTTGTTCGCTGCGACCGGTCTTGAGCGCGACAATGGGCTTGCGCTTTCTGCGCGCTTTGGCTGCTGCGGAGGCGAAGTCAACCGGGCTCTTCAAGCCCTCCATGTGAATGCCGATGGCGGTGATTCGCTCGTCCTCACTAAGGGCTTCGAGCATCTTGGCGATATCGACATCCGCCTGGTTGCCAAGCGAAAACACTCCCGCGAGGGGCAGACCGCGCCGCGTCATCGTGAAGTTCACGGCGATGTTGCCGGATTGAGTGATTATCGCCACGCCATTGTCGCGAGCGGTTCCCCCGTGCTCGTCAGGCCAAAGAGCCGTTTTGCCCAAATAATTCACGAAGCCGTAGCAGTTCGGCCCGATGATTGGCATAGAGTCGGCAGCGCGCCTAAGCTGCTCCTGCAGGCACCTTCCTTCTTCGCCCGTTTCCGAAAATCCCGAGGCGTAAATCACAGCGCCACCAGCGCCGCGCGCACGCAGAGACGCCATCGCTTCGACCGCGCGCTCACGCTTCACTGCAACGAAGGCGGCATCAGGAGAAACGGGCAACTCTTCGATTGACCGCAGACAGGGAATTCCAGCGATTTCCGTGCGCTTGGGATGAATGGCGAAGATTTGGCCCATGAAGCCGAGGCCCACGGTCTTGCGAATGGCCACTTCGCACTCGGCCCCTCCGACAAAGACGATGGAGCGCGGATACAGCAGACGCACCAGGGGCGATGTCGTCGACATGCGCATCGCTAGCCGCCAAGCGGTCGAAGCAGTGACCGCGATATGATGTGTCGCTGGATCTCGCTCGTGCCCTCCCAAATGCGTTCCACGCGCGCGTCTCGCCAGATGCGCTCGAGTGGCAGGTCGTCCATGAGCCCCATTCCGCCATGGATCTGTATGGCTTCGTCCGCCACCATCGCCAGCGCTTCGGTCGCCTTGAGCTTCGCCATCGCCATGTCCATGTCTTCGACGATTGACTGATCGTACTTCCAGGCGGCTTCGAGCGTGATGAGCCAAGCCGCTCTTGTCTCCAATGCCATATCGGCCAGCTTGAAGGATACGCCCTGGAATTTTCCGATCTGCTGGCCGAACTGTGTGCGATCGACTGCCCATTGTTTGGCACGGTCGAGAGCGCGTTCGGCTCGTCCGATGCAAGTCGCGGCCACCTGCAGCCGCGTTGCACCGAGCCAACTGTTGGCAACGTCGAATCCCTTATGCAGCTCACCCAGAATCGCGCCTTCCGGCACGCGGCAATCAGAGAACTCAAGAATGCAGTTGTTGTAACCGCGATGTGAAACATTGCGATAACCATCACGCACGGTGAAACCCTGGGTGCCCTTGTCTACGAGGAAGGCGGTAATGAGCTTCTTTTTGCCCCGCGTCGTCTCCTCCTCACCGGTCGCGGCGAATAGGATCACGAAATCGGCAACATCGGCATGGCTGATGAAATGCTTGGTGCCGTTGATAACGAAATCGCCTCCCTCGTTTCGGGCAAAGCATTTCATGCCGCGCACGTCGGAACCCGTACCGGGCTCCGTCATTGCCAGGCAGTCGGCCCGCTCACCGCGCACGCAGGGAAAGAGATAGCGTTCGCGCTGCTCTCCCCGACAGGCCATGAGGATATTGGAAGGCCGCGCAACGCAATTCCAATGCAGCGCATAGTTCGTCCGCCCGAGTTCTCGCTCATAGAGCACCCAGGTGAGCGTATCGAGCCCAGCGCCGCCCACTTCCGCCGGCATATTCGCGGCATAGAGACCGGCCGCAATCGCCTTATCCTTCAGTTCTTCCCGCAAGTCGTCGCGCAGCACGCCCGAGCGCTCGACCTCAGCCTCATGTGGAAAGAGCTCTGTTTCCACGAAATCGCGCGTGGTCTTCACGATC
>DATBMX010000383.1:0-12913 GCA_036554625.1 Aestuariivirgaceae bacterium | reverse complement strand
CGGCCATGATGTGTGGGCGGAAATTGCCGTTCTCCTTGCCTCGATCTCCTATGCTTTCGCCAGCATTTTCGGGCGGAGCTTCTCCTCCAATCCACCGATGGTCACGGCGGCCGGGCAAGTCACGGCTTCGGGCATCGTCATGGCGCCGCTGGCGATCATCATCGATGATCCGCTGGCGAAAGCAGCTCCTGGCGCCGATGCCTGGGGAGCAGCGTTATGTCTTGCAGTCATCTCGACCGCCCTGGCCTACAGCCTGTACTTCTCGATACTGAAAAGATCGGGGGCGACCAATATCGTGCTTGTCACCTTTTTGAATGCGCCGAGCGCAGTTCTTCTCGGGTCAATTGTTCTGGGGGAATCTGTGACAGCAATAGCCTTCGCCGGCCTGGGCGCCATCGGCGTCGGGTTGGCACTGATCGACGGCAGGTTGTTGCCGGCATTAGGATTGGTGCGAGGAAAGAGTGGATGACAGGTGGAGCAGTTCCAGCAAGCGATCGTGCGGCAGCGCCATCGCCCTGCGGCCGTGAATGCCCGTCAGGGACTCATTGGCGATCATGGAATCGATGACCGCTTCCTCGACGCTTTCCGCCACCGCCTCGAACAGGCCATTTAGATCGGAGTTTGGCAGATAATCGATGCTGCGACGGCCCGGACCTGGTTGAAAAGCGTGAGCGTTGGCGGTCGAGAAGCAAAGGAAAATATCACCGGAACTGTTGTGTCCGACCGCACCGGTTCGGGCGAGCCCGATTGGCACCCGGCGCGCCAAGCGCTTGAGCTGGTGAGGAAGGAGGGGCGCGTCGGTCGCCAAGACTGCGATGATCGACCCGGCAGGCTTGCCCCTGAGTTCTCCGCCACGCAAGTCCTTGCCGACGGGAACGCCCAGGATGGTCAGCTCCGGCCTCAGGCCAAAATTGGACTGCACGAAACATCCCACCACAAATTCGCCACTCGGCGTTTCCACCCGGCGCGAGGCGGTGCCAGACCCGCCCTTGAAATCATAACAGAGCATGCCGGTGCCGCCGCCGACGCTGCCCTGCTCGATGGCGCCGCCGGCGGCCTTATCAAGGGCGTCAATGACATGCTCCGCCTTCACGTGAAAACCATTGATGTCATTGAGGTCGCCGTCAAAAGTTTCCGCAGCGACCGGCAGCCCCCAATCCTGCCCCGTCGAAACGCCGCGGCTGATCATCCACGCGATCGTGGCATCCCGCGCAACGCCGCAGGAGTGGGTGTTCGTGATGGTGATCGGGCTTTGCAGCTCGCCCGATTCTTCGATCCACAAAAGGCCGGTCATTTCGCCATTGCCGTTGAAGGAATAGCTCCCGGCCGCACAGGGCACGCCTGCATGGCCGCGCCCGCGCGGCAGAATGGCCGTCACGCCCGTCCTCACATCTGTGCCGCGGATAAGAGTTGAATAGCCGACTTCGACACCCAGATCGGTGATGGCGTTGTAGCGGCCGGGGCGCCCCGGCAGGGGAAGACCCAGCCCACGGGCCCGGATCCTGCCTGAAGGCGTAGATCGCCAGGCCGCCTCCATTGCCTAAGCCACCCCGAGCTTCTTCTGCAGGCTTGTGCTCGACGTCGTGTACTGGAAAAGAAGCTTTTCGCCCGGATTCTTGATGTGGAAGGCTTCCTGCGCCATCAGCGCCGCTTCATGAAAGCCTGACAGGATGAGCTTGAGCTTGCCGGGATAGCTGTTGATGTCCCCGATGGCGAAAAGGCCCGGAATCGAGGTCTCGAATTTTGCCGTGTCCACCGGTATCAAATTCTCATGCAAATTGATGCCCCAATTGGCGAGCGGCCCCAACTTCATGGTCAGGCCGAAGAATGGCAGCATGGTGTTCGCGTTGATCGTATAGCTGCCGTCCTGGCCCTTCACCTGCACCGACTGCAGCTGCCCATCGCTGCCGCTCAAGCTCACCACCTGGCCGAGTTTGAACTGCATCTTGCCTTCCCCGACTAGGGTACGCATCTTGTTGACGCTGTCGGGGGCCGCGCGGAAATCGTCCCTGCGGTGCAGAAGCGTGAGGTTGCGCGCCACCGGCTGCAGATTGAGAGTCCAATCAAGGGCGCTGTCTCCGCCGCCGACGATGAGAATATCCCTGCCCCTGAAAGTTTCCATTTTCCGCACTGAGTAGAACACCGACTTGCCTTCGTAAGCTTCGATACTGGGGATTGGGGGTTTTTTCGGCTGAAAGCTGCCGCCGCCCGCAGCAATGACAACGACCTTGGATTTGAAAACAAGGTCGCCGTCCGTCTTTAGTTCGAAGCTGCCGTCCTCGAGCTTTCGAAGCTCGGTGATCATCTGGCTGAAATGGAAACCTGGCTTGAAGGGCTTGATTTGCTCGAGCAGCCGATCCACGAGCTCCTGTCCGGTGACATAGGGAAGCGCCGGAATGTCATATATCGGCTTTTCGGGATAAAGTTCGGCGCATTGGCCGCCCGGGCGGTCGAGGATATCGACGACCTCGCATTTGATGTCGAGCAGACCGAGCTCGAACACCGCAAACAATCCGCAAGGGCCTGCCCCCACTATGACTGCGTCGGTTTCGATTGATCCGGAATTCATGAGCAAAGCTTCCTGAGTATCACGGTCAGAACTGCTTCTCCGGAACGCGTACAACCAGCCCGTCGAGCTGATCCGTCACTTTGATCTGGCACGACAGGCGGCTGTTGTCGCGAACGTCGAAGGCAAAGTCGAGCATGTCTTCCTCCATGTCGCTGCGCTTGCCGGTACGCTCAAGCCAATCCGGCTCGACAAAGACATGACAGGTGGCGCAGGCGCAAGCGCCGCCGCAGTCGGCGTCGATGCCGGGAACCATGTTCTTGACTGCAGCTTCCATGACCGACATTCCCTGCTGCGCCTCTACGGTCTGGGACGTGCCGTTGTGCTGGATGTAGGTGATCTTGACCACGTGGGATGGCGGACCAATCGAAGATGCTCGAACAAACCGGCGGCTTCTTAGGGTATCGGGACCACAAAAACAATGCGCCACTCTCTAAGCGGCATTGCGCGTCTCATATGCGTCAGGCTGTGAGACTTGCGATCTCTGCTTCCGTCGCCGCAATTTCCTCGGCCAGTTTCGAGATCAGTTCCTGCCTCCGTAGAGACCCATCAGCGATGGGTAAAGCATCGAGCTGTGCAATCACCTCAACGATCATCTTAGCGCCAATTGCCAGCGCGGCGCCCTTTAGAGTGTGCAGTGCCATGCGATAGTCGCTTTCGAGACTAGCCAGGCTTATGAGGTTCAGCTGGACCTTGGCCTGCACTCTGAACAGGTTGAGCAGCTCGGCTGCCAAAAGCGTGTCTTCTCCTGCACTTTGCCTCAGGTGATGGAGGTCGAGACGGCCGCCCCTCCTGAGCGGGGCTGGCCTTTGGCTGGCGCGGTTCCCCTTGTTCCCCGTCACCCGTCTCTCCTGCCATTCCAAATCATCGCACGCGCCCCGCTCCAACGCCCATCCCTTCTTGAGCCGTTTCACGCGATTCCCCAAGCCAATATCAACAGTTAAGCTTGCCCCTTAACCCTATCTCCCCGCGATTGCGCTGGACCTTTGCACCCAGGAGGGGCAAATAGGGACAGGGGGGAGTGATTTGCGTCTGGAGGGCGGGGTGGCGGCGGACAATCATGCGCCTCCGGCGGCGGAATCGGCTACCACCTCTCAGGGCAGGTCCAACAACTGGTCAGATTCAAGAACCAGCGCGGCTTGGCCGTTGAACATGATATGCGGCAGGGGTCAAATTGATGGCGACACATACGGGCGAACCTCGCAGGATCAGGCGCGCAAGCCGCCGAGAGGCCGAGAGACACGTAGAGCAACCTCCCGAAGACTCGCTGAACGGCCAGCGCCACCCGGTGCGCGCAGTTCCGGCAAACGAGAATGAGCCCGGTGGCGGCGCCTTAATCTCCAATCTCAAGCGCCGTCCGGCATTCACGCCCTTCTGGGTGGCCTTCGCCATCTCTCTGGTATGGATATTCGCATGTGCAGCCATCTTCGGCCCCGCTCTTGCCCGGGAAGGCAGCTTGCTCAGCTCCTCGGGCTTGCCACGGCTGTTCACCGCCGTCATCGCACTGCTGCTGCCCATCGGGCTCTCCTGGACGGCTGCCTATTTTCTCTACCGAGCACAGCAACTGCGATTGGTTTCTGAAGCGCTGATGCATACGGCACTGCGGCTCGTCAAGCCGCAGGACGTGGCAACCGAGAATCTGTCTTCGGTCGCCCGAACCATCCGTGATGAAGTCAATCACCTCGTGAACGGGGTTGAACAAGCGGTCCAGCGCGCCGGTCACCTCGAAGAGCTCGTGCACAAGGAAATGGTGGCCATCGAACGCGCCTTTGGCAGCAACGAAGAACGCATCCGGACTCTTGTGGCCGGACTCGAGAGCCAGCGTCGGGCTCTGCAGGAGGCCGGCATCGTGATCGGCTCCGAGGCAACGCCTCTTCTCACGCGACTTGAAGAGAGTACGCACCATCTCGACGGCATCGTCAATACCGCGCAGGGCACTCTTTCGACCCTCGAGCATGGCCTGAAAACGTCGACGGACGAACTCGCCCGCACGATCGATGACGTGGCGGCGCGCGCGGCCCTTGTGGGCGATCAGATCGGCGGCCAGACCGCGCGGATGGAGCAGCTTTCGGGCATCCTGCTGAACGAAGTGCAAGGTTTCTCCGAGCACATCGCCGGCCAGGTGGAGATACTGGCTCACTCGACGGGTCAATTGAACATCGAAGGCACGGCCTTCGGCCAGACGGTTCAAACCATGGAAGCCAACATTCTGCAAACGCTCAGGCAGAGTATTGGCGAACTCACAGCGCTCCATGGCGAGGTTCAAGGCTCGGTGGAACGCATGACGGCCAGCATTTCGGAGCAGCTGCAGAGCACGAGCCAGCAGTTTGCAGATCTGCTGCAGGGAACGAGCACCGACGTGTCGCAGCAGATTCAGCTATCGGGCGATAATCTGGCGCAGCGAGTGCTTTCGACGTCCAATGACTTCATTCAAAACGTGTCGCGAGCGCGCAGCGAACTCTTCAACTATCTGGAGGAAAGCTCGGGCGCCCTGACCCACAGGCTTGAGGAAACCACCAATCAGCTCTTCGGCAAGATCGAGCATGTCTCTACGAGTATGACGGATCAACTGGTGACGGCGACGGAGCGTGTCACCGACCGACTCGATGAGGCTTCGACGGAGCTGACTGGCCGCCTTACCGAGACGGCTACTCGCCTGTTCGATGATGTCGAGCGATCCAACAGCACGATATTCGCGCGTCTTGACGCGACTTCGAATGAGGTAGCGCAGAAGCTTGAACATGCGGGCAGCAGCATGTTTGTTCGGATCGACACGACGGCACGAAATCTTGGCGAGCGGTTCGACGTGGCAACCGAGCTTCTGGAGCGGGTGACGAGCGACATCAGCGGGCGGATGGAGGGGACCTCAGCCTCGTTCGCGCAAGTCCTCGACAGAGCTTCCGTGACCCTTGCCAGCAAGCTTGACGGCACGAGAGGCGAATTCACAAGGCTGATCGATGAAATGGGCAGCGGCATCGTCACCCACCTCGGCAGGGCAAGCGTCGCCTTGGCCAATGGCCTTTCGAGCAGTGCCGATGAGGTGACCGGCCGGTTCGAGGAAACCACCGCCAAGCTGGTGGGCAGGCTGGACGAGGCGACGGGTACGCTACAGCTGCGCACCGACGAATCGGCGCATCGGATCGAAGAGGCGGGAGACAAGTTTGCAAATCACGTCGACGCCGCCAACAAATTCCTTTCCGACCAGCTAGGTGAAGCGGCAACGCATCTCGACGATAGGCTCCAGTCGATCAGCGTGCAGCTGACCGGCAGGCTCGAGGCAACGGGAACCAAGCTCTCGGAACGGCTGGAAAATGTCAGCCTTCTTGTCGAAAAATCCGTCGATCGGTTCAACATCGACATTGAGCGCGTGCTGCACAGCCGAGAGGATGTGCTGGCCGATCTCATCGGCAAGCTCAGCAAGAAGGCCGAGGACGTCGATAGCATGATGCGCAATTACATGGTCCTTATCGAGGAGTCGCTGAACAAGGCGGAAACGCGCTCGCGCGAGATTGGGCGCGTGATCGCCAGCCAGGCGGAAACTGCGGCGAACAATCTGGAGCATCAGATCAAGCAGCTCGAACAGACGTCGGATGCGCAGATCGCCACGGCTGCCCGGCAGTTGCGCGAGCAATATGAGCGCGCGGTCAACACGATGAATGAGATGCTGTCGATGACAGCCGGCGAATTCACGCAAACGGCTCAGGACATGCGCGTCACCGCGCAACAGGTGGTGCGCGACATCGACTCGGCCCGCAGCGAGCTGCGCCAGGCGATCATCGACCTACCGGACGAGACCCGATCGAACGCCGCCGCAATGCGCAAGGTCATTGCCGACCAGATCGAGGCCCTCAATGCCTTGGCCGATGTCGTGAAACGGCAGACCATCGGTCTCGACCTTAGCGGGCCCGGAATTTACATGCCGGATCGCAAGGAAGACGCCCCGGGCGCAAGAGAGGCCCCTGCCTCTGTCCACAGGGCGGACGAAGCGCCAGCCAAGCAGAACGGCCGTGCTGCCGAGTTGGAGGCTTCGCCGACCATTAGAGGACGGTCGGTTTCTGCCCTGCTCGAAACGGAGGCGCCCAAGGGCTCGAGCAATCTTCTGCCGCAGCTTCGCACGGAGGAGACCAAGCTGCCGGCAACCAAGCCGCGCAAGAAGGCGGACAGCGGCTCGGTTACGCGAGAAACGGAGGCCTTGGTCGGCAAGCTCAATGCGTCCGCACGCGACCTCGTCGAGGCGATCGACGGCAAGCTTCCCAGTGATCTCGAACGCCGCTACGCCGCAGGCGAGCAGCATGTCTATACGCATCGCCTTTATCAGGGGCGCGGCAAGAAGATGCTGGAGCTGCTTGTCGATCGTTATGAGCACGAGCGCCTCATCCGCGACCGGATCGATCTCTATGTGGGGTTGTTCGAGCGTTTGCTCGATACCGTGTCGGAAACGCCGCAGGGCGAGCAGCTGGTGGACGCCTGTCTTGCATCGGAAAGCGGCAAGCTTTACTTGATGCTGGCGCAAGCGAGCGGCAGGTTGGCGGGTTAGACTGACGACCTGCCCCTTGCGTTGTTTGCGTTCTGATGCAGCCCAATGGAGATCGAAAGGCCCTATCTTCTCTTTCTCGGCGATGTCGCTGATCAGCTCGCCGCCAAAACGGCGCTTGGCGTCGTCGATTGGCGACCCGATTGGTGCATGGGGCAGCTGCGCCTGCCGGGCTGCAAGGCGGACTGCGGGTTGCCAGACTGCACGATTGAAGAAGCCGCAGAAAAAGGCGCGCGGACGATGGTGGTCGGCGCCGTCAATGCCGGCGGCGTCCTGCCCGATCATTGGGTGAAGAGCATCGTGGAAGCCATCGAGGCGGGGCTCGATGTCGCGACTGGACTTCACAAGCGCCTTGGCTCCATACCGGCAATTGCCCAGTCGGCACAGCGCAAGGGATGCAAGTTGCATGACCTTCGCTTCACCGATATGGAGTTTGCGACCGGCAAGGGCACGAAACGATCCGGCCTGCGGCTCCTTACGGTCGGCACAGATTGCTCGGTCGGCAAGAAGTACACGGCCCTGGCGCTTGAAAGAGAGATGCGAAAGCGGGGCATGAAAGCCGATTTCCGCGCCACCGGCCAGACCGGGATACTGATTTCTGGCCGCGGCGTCGCTATCGACGCGGTGGTCGCCGACTTCATCGCCGGGGCTGCGGAGTGGCTCACGCCGGCGAACGATCCTGATCACTGGGACGTCGTGGAGGGACAGGGTTCGCTTTTCCATCCTTCCTTCGCGGGCGTCACGCTGGGACTGCTTCATGGCAGCCAGCCCGACGCCTTCATCGTCTGTCACGAGCCGACGCGCTCGCGAATGAGAGGCGTCAGTCATCCGCTCCCCTCGATCGCCGATGTGATCGAGCGTACGCTGCTCGAAGGCAGGCTCACCAACCCGGCGATTGCCTGCATCGGTATTGCCATCAACACCGAGCATTTGAGTGCCGCCGAGGCTGAGCACCTTCTCAACAAGACGGGTGTCGGGCACGGAACCCAATGCGTCGATCCTTTGCGCACCGGTGTCGGCCCGCTGGTGGACGAACTTCAGCGTCGGTTTCACCGCTGATGCAGAAGCTATCATTTGCCCATGAAAGCTGGCCCATTTCCGGCGTCTTCACGATCTCACGAGGATCGAAAACAGCCGCGGAGGTGGTTGTCGTCACTTTGGAAAGAGATGGAAGGAAGGGTCGAGGCGAATGCGTGCCCTATCGCCACTATGGCGAGACCATCGATTTGGTGCTGTCCGAACTGGCGGAACGGCGCAGCGACATTGAACAGGGCTTCCCACACGAGGCGATTCCGCGCCTGCTCAAGCTGAAGGCGGCTCAAAATGCGCTCGATTGCGCACTTTGGGACTTGGAAGCGAAACTCGCAGGCAAGCGAATCTGGGAACTGCTTCAACTCCCGCGGCCTGAAGCACTCGTTACTGCTTTCACCATGAGCCTTGATTCCGTGGAGAACATGGCCGCAGCGGCGGCGCGGGAGAGTTGGCGGCCATTGCTGAAGCTGAAACTCGGAGCCGAGGATGATGCCAAACGGCTCCGGGCCGTTCGAAAGGCAGCACCGGCGTCACGCATCATCGTCGATGCCAATGAAGGCTGGTCCGCCAGCGACCTGCCGATGCTCCTTGACATATGCGCCGAGAAAGGTGTCGAACTCGTCGAGCAGCCCCTGCCGGCCAAACACGACGATGCGCTGGGCAAGATCGCGAGACCTGTAGCCATATGCGCTGACGAGTCGGCCCATGACGAGGCTTCTCTTTCCGGGCTTGTGGGGAAATATGACGCCGTCAACATCAAGCTCGACAAGACTGGCGGCCTCACTCCTTCGCTCGCCATGCGCCGCACTGCAGAACGGCTCGGATTCGGCATCATGGTGGGATGCATGGTTGCAACCTCCCTTTCCATGGCGCCGGCGCACATCGCAGCGCAGGGAGCAAGAATCGTCGATCTCGACGGGCCTCTTCTGCTCGCAAAGGACCGGGCTCCTTCCATGCGCTACGACAGAGGGCTCATTCATGCCCCCGACCCTGCGCTGTGGGGATAGCGATGCTCGGAGTAACAAGCACCTTTAAACCAATCCCTAACCTCTTTCCGTAATAGTTCGCTAAGTACGTTCGCCTTTCCTCTTCGTCTTGGGCAGTGAGCAGCATGCGTATCGAACCTGGCAGTGTCGACTCCTATCCTTATGATTTTGAAGCCATCGAGGCCGCTGTCCGGGAAACGGAGCGCGGGCGGTGGTTTCTCGCTGAGTTTGAGCGGCGAAACCGCAGCACCGAGATCAAATCGGTCCTGCAGGCGATCGAGAAATTTGAAATCGCCTCTAACCCCCCTCGTGCGAAGGCGCCGGCCATCCAACTGCAGCCGAAGCTTGCCGAGGCGATCCGCGACACGAAGCTGGAAATCGAGGCCCTGCAGACGAAGGCGAATATCCTGCTTCGCGGCTCAAGCAGCTTTGCGCAGCTGACTGTCCAGGCTTCTTGCGTTGCGACGGAACTCATGCAGCTCAGCCATGTTGCGCAAGTCACGGCTGAAACGCACAGAGAGGATCCGGCTGGCATGGCTGGGGCGATGACACACGTATCCCAACGCCTGCTGGATATTGTCGCTCTCCAGAATCAACTTACCGCAGCCGTCGACAAGGTGACGAGCTTGCTCGCGCATCTGGACCACGAGACGACGAGTGGCCAGGCATCGACCGATTTTGCAACTCGATTGGAGAAGCTCTTGGCAGATTCGCCGAGAGTTAAAAAGCCGCTGTCCGAAGAGAACATTAAATACTTCGGCAAGGACGAGGAGCTGTTCGATCCCGAATTGCCGGCGAAAGCAGAGCCGATCAACCTTGTTTCGCCCGTTCACGGAGAACTCTCCTGCCCTGCTCTCTGTTCGAACGCCTCTGCACCCGCCGGAATGATCTCCGACGAAAAGGCCAGAATTGTCGTGGTGCGGACCCCTTGCACGGTCGCAAGGCCCATTCCGCTGGCAGACGGCCTTCTCGATTTATCGCAGACGACAGCGGCCTAAGCCGCTTCGCTCAGGACTTGCGCAAAAACGCCGCTGTCGACATTTCCGCCCGAGATCACCGCGACGATTGTCTTGCCGGGCGTGTCAACCTTGCCGGCCATGACTGCAGCGAGGGCGACACTGCCTCCTGGCTCTATTACGAGTTTCAGCGTTTCGAAGCCGAACCGCATAGCCCGCTTCACTTCGTCCTCGCTCACGACCAGACCGGAACGAAGACGCGTGCGATTGATTTCAAACGTCGTTTCACCGGGCTCCCGCGACATGAGGGCATCGCAGAGATGGCCCGACAGCCTGCTGTTGCTCTGCCGACGGCCAGTCGCCAAGGAACGGGCATAATCATCGAAACCCTCCGGCTCGACAGAATAGATGGCGCTGTGAGGCAGGAGCGCTTCTGCCGCGAGCGCGATACCCGCCGCCAATCCGCCCCCGCTGGCGCTCACGAGGATCGCGTCTGGCTCCACCCCAAGCTCTTCGGCCTGCTGTGCAATCTCGAGCCCGGAGGTTCCCTGGCCAGCGATGATATCCGTGTCCTCGAAGGGAGGCACCAGAATGGCTCCGCGCTCTTCGGTGAGCCGCATCGCGATCTCCTCGCGGGAATCATGGTCGCGCTCATAGAGAACCACCTCGGCGCCATAGTTCCTGGTGTTGTTCTGCTTAATCGACGGCGTGTCGGAGGGCATGACGATGACAGCCGGCAGACCCCTAATTTGCGCCGCGGCCGCCACGCCCTGAGCATGGTTGCCTGAGGAATAGGCCACCACGCCGCCCTTGTTCAGCTTGGGGTCGAGCTGGGAAATCTTGTTCCAGGCGCCGCGAAACTTGAACGAACCCGTACGCTGGAGACACTCGGCCTTCAGCAGAACCCGGCCTCCGGTGAGATCGTTGAGCGCTGGCGATTCCAGCAGCGGCGTGCGCACAGCGAAGCCCCTGATGCGACGGGCAGCGGCCTCGATGTCGGCTATTTGGGGAATCGTCTGCATGATCATGATCGGAACCTCCTGTTTGCCGTTCCGCCTCAGTTCATCAGGAACTTGACCAGACGGTTGGTGCTGGAGAGCCGCCCGGCCAAGATGGATGCCATGCCCTTATGGAAGGCCACAGCAAGGTCTGGCGCTTCCGATTGGACCTTGCGCAGGCCCGTCTGTGTGAACTGCCAGGCCACGACCTTGGTGCGGGCGAACACCGAAGCGGTACGGGGCCCGCCCAGATAGAAGGCAACTTCACCGACGATCGCGCCGGGACCCAGGGTCTTCAGTCGAATATGGACATCATTGTCGCCTTTGAGATCAACGGTGGCTTGGCCCGATTCGATGAAATACATGTCCTCCGCGTGCGACCCCTGATCGATCATCACGGCGTCCGGCTCGAACTCGATACGCTCAAGATAGTTGGCGAGCTTTGCTGCAAGCTTCTTGTCGCCAATGATTTGAGACAGCTGCTCAATGACGGAATAGGTCTGCTCGCGGCCGTCGGGCTGAACCGTTTCAAGCAGCTTGTCCTCGCACCATTCAACGCCCCGGTCGAGATCAGGAAAGAACAGAATGCCGCCAAACTCGCTGCCGAAGAATCCGCTGCGGGAAAAAGCCTCGTGGCTCACTCTGTTGCATCCCGTCAGAATGAGCGCGATGCGGCGCACTCGGACGAAATGCGCAAGTTTTTGAAAGCTCACGACAGCCGATGTGTCGAGACCGCTGACCCGCTGAAAATCGATAATGAGGAACTTGATCGGTGGCTCGCCACTGGCGCCAAGGCGCTGGAGGATTTGCTCACGCAGACGGTCAGCAGTGCCGAAAAACACGAACCCTTGCAGCCGGTAGATATAAATGGAATGGCCGTGCTGCTCGAGGAATTGCCGGCGCTCCTCTGAACGATCGACATTACTGTGAAAATGAGCGCCGCTCAGCTCATTCTTGACGATATCGACCTTGCTGTAGTCGACCACGAAAAGGACAAGGCCAGCGACCAGACCGAAGATGATTCCAGGTAGGAGTCCAACCGAAATGATGATCAGAAGGATGGCAACGATGACGGCATACTCCGCCGCCGTGACTCGCCGGAACGTGAGGACCAGCCAGTCGAGAATGAGATTGGCGCCGACCCATAGCAGCAAGGCTCCGAACAGCGGTTTGGGGATGAAAGTCAGGAAGGGCGCACCAACCGTCATGAAGAGCACGCACAACAGTGCAATGATCGCACCCACCATTCGATAGACGCCGCCCAGGCGATGGCTCAGGAGAGTTAGACCCAAGTCCTGGAATCCTGCGCTTCCCCCGCCGACGCCGCCTAGGAGATTGGCAGTGCCGGCGACCCTGAGCTCCTTGTCGAAGTCGATGTCGCGGTGAAGGGCGAGCTCAAGCCCGCTCGAATTCATCAGCACGGCGAGTGTCGAAAGCATGACCAGAGAGAGTATGCTCAGCCACTGTTGCGCAATGGCGTCCCAGCGCACCAGCTGGAGATCGGATGGGGAGAACGGCGGCCACAGACTCGGCGTATCCAGCAGATCTATGACCCAGCCCGCTTCGCGCAGCTCGGCAAACGGAGTCTGCATCATGAACGCCACAAGATGAAACAGGATCGTTGCAGTGATCACCGTCATCGACAACGCGAGGCTTGAATGGGTGCGTTGCGACAGAAATGATATGAGCGCGATGAAAACGATCGAGAGGCCGAACTTCAGGAGGACGTGACCTTCCCTCAACAAATCAAGATCGGTGAGCACGTCGGGATTTCCTGCGATCACGCCGATCGATCCCTTGGTGATCAGCCACCCCGTTCCGGCTAGAAACCCAGCGATGAC
>DATBMX010000298.1:0-15422 GCA_036554625.1 Aestuariivirgaceae bacterium | reverse complement strand
TTGAAGTAGCCGCCGGGGATCTTGCCGGCGGCATAGGTTTTTTCCTGATAATTGACCGTAAGGGGGAAGAAATCGACACCGCTCTTGGCAGCGCGCTCGCTGACGACCGTCGCCAGCACCGTGGTCTCGCCATAGGTTGCCAGCACCGCACCATCTGCCTGGCGGGCAAGGCGGCCAGTCTCGAGCCTCAGCGTTCTGCCGCCCCATTCGATTTCCTCTACGTCGATATCAAACATCGTTGGTCCTTCTTCGGATGCCCTTCGCCACCGTTTTTCGCGTTATCCCTAACACCGGCGACATCCCCAATGGGCTGGCTTGAGACACGGCCCCATTGCCGCATCTCCTTGGGGGATTGGCGGGCATCGGCTTCGCAGCCTTCAATCTGCCCGCACGCTCAGACATGACGCCTTACCGGCGAATCCCTAAGCGATCGATCAGCGTCTGATAACGCTTCTCGTCCTGCGATTTCAGATAGTCGAGCAGAACACGGCGCTGGCTGACAAGTTTCAGCAGACCACGCCTCGAATGGTTGTCCTTGGTGTGGGTCTGAAAATGGTCGGTCAGATGCTTGATCCGCTCGGAGAGAATCGCCACCTGCACCTCGGGAGAGCCGGTATCGCCGGACTTGGTGGCATATTCGTTGATGAGCGCACGCTTGCGCTCCTGAGTCATCGACATCGGGCATTCTCCTTTTCCACAGGGCGGCAACTTTCCGCCCCATTCTCACAGGTTGAAGACGCGCCTCGCGTGCAGGAACCCGTTCTTGACTTCGGACAGCGCCACGGGCTTTTCGCCCTCCAGCGCCAAGACCGGCTGTCGTTCCGGATGAGCCTCGGCTGAGCGAAGCCTTACGGGCTGGCCCTGCTTCAGGCGCCCGGCCTCCGCTGCGCTCAAGGCCAGAGCCGGGATGTCGTCCAGCGCGGTCCGAAGCGGGCGAAGAGCCTTTAGAACAGCCTTGCGGCCGGCGCTGTTATGGCCGAACTCATCCAGCAAAGCCAGAGAAATCATGTCCGCCTCGGTAAAGGGGCCCGCCACAACCCTGCGCAATGCCGAGACATGGCCGAAACAGCCCAAGCGACGCCCCATGTCGCGGGCGAGGGCGCGGACATAGGTGCCCTTGCCGCAACGCAGCTCAAATACAGCCTGCTCGGGAGTGGCGTCCAGGAGCGTGAGCGCGTCGATCCTGACGGTTCGAGGCGGAAGCTCGATCTCCTCGCCCTGTCTCGCGCGGGCATAGGAGCGGGCGCCTCCGATCCTAATGGCGGAGAATGAAGGCGGCACTTGCTCGATCTCGCCCGTGAATTTCGGCACCAAGGCCTGGATGGCGTTCCTAGAGGGACGTTCACCGGACGTGGAGGTGACGGCGCCTTCGAGATCGTCAGTCGAGGTCTCGCTGCCCCAAGTCACGGTGAAGCGATAGGCCTTGGCGCCGTTCATGACGAAGGACATGGTCTTGGTGGCTTCACCCAGAGCAATGGGCAGAACGCCGGTTGCCAGAGGATCGAGGGTGCCGCCGTGACCCGCCTTGGCTGCGCCAAGCGCGCGGCGCACATGGCCGACGGCTCGCGCAGAGCTCATGCCCAATGGCTTATCGAGGACGAGCCATCCGTCCAGCGGCGGAGAGCTCAGCGGCTTCAGCATGGTTACCGATCTTGGTCCTTGTCGAGATCGCGCCGGACGGAGGGGTCCTGCAGCAGTTCATCGACATGCGCAGCGTAGTCGAGAGTGGTATCCAAGCGAAAACGCAGCTCGGGCATGAATTTCATGCGCAGGCGCGGCGATATGAGGCCCCGGATATATCGCTTGTTGCGCTCCATGGCGGCGATGAGATCATCGCCAGCGCCGGCCACAAACGGCCGCACATAGGCGGTGGCTATTCGCAGATCGGGGGAAACGGCGACTTCAAGGACGGTCACACCGATACGGTCAAGGGCCGGATCGCCCGTCTCGCCGCGAGCGAAAATCTGCGCCAGCTCATGGCGGATGGTTTCGCCGACGCGCAGCTGCCGCTGACTTGGAGCATGGGAAGGCATAGTCCTCGCCCGAGGCTTATCCCCCTCACAGCGAACGCTTCACGGTTTCGACCCGGAAGCATTCTATGATGTCGCCCTGGCGCATGTCCTGGTAGCTCTCGAAAGCCATGCCGCATTCCTGGCCGGCCTGCACCTCGCGCACCTCATCCTTGAAGCGCTTCAGGGTGGACAAGGTTCCTTCGTGAACGACGACATTGTCGCGGATCAGACGGACCTTGGCGCCGCGCTGCACCGTGCCCTCGGTCACGCGGCAACCAGCCACCTTGCCGACCTTTGAGATATTGAACACCTCGAGAATCTCGGCATTGCCGAGGAACGTCTCGCGCAGCGTCGGGGCAAGAAGACCCGACATGACAGACTTCACGTCGTCGACCAGATCGTAAATGATGTTGTAATAGCGGATCTCGATTCCGGCCCGCTCGGCCGCATCGCGAGCCTGCTGATTGGCGCGCACGTTGAAGCCGAAGACGACCGCCCCTGCAGCTTGCGCAAGAGAGATGTCGCTCTCGCTGATGGCGCCAACGCCATAATGGATGACGCGCGCCGCCACCTCATCGGTCGAGAGCTTCTCGACGGCTTGAACAATCGCCTCGGCTGAACCCTGCACGTCGGCTTTCACAAGCACGGCAACTTCCTTGCGGGCGCCCTCCTTCAGCTGGCTCATCATCTGCTCGAGGGAGGAGCGTGCCGCGGCAGTGCCGCGCGTCTCGCGGCGCTTGCGCTCGCGATACTCGGTGATCTCTCGGGCACGGGATTCAGATTCGACGACGACGAAGCCATCACCTGCCTCGGGCGCCCCGTTCAAACCCAGGACCTCCACTGGAACGGCGGGCCCGGCGCTCGTGACCTGGCGACCGGCATCATCGATGAGCGCGCGCACCCTGCCCCAGGCCGAGCCTGCGACGAAGATGTCGCCCAAACGCAGCGTGCCGTTCTGTACGAGTACCGTGGCGACGGGCCCCCGGCCGCGATCGAGCTGCGCTTCTATCACGATGCCGGAGGCGGCGCGCTCGGGATTGGCCTTGAGGACAAGAACCTCGGCCTGCAGCAGAACGGCCTCAAGAAGCTTGTCGAGATTGGTGCCCTTGGTGGCGGAAACCTCGACCTCGAGAACGTCGCCGCCCATACTCTCGACGACAATCTCGTGGCTCAGGAGATCGGTGCGCACGCGGGTCGCATTTGCCTGCGGCTTGTCGATCTTGTTGATGGCAACGATGATCGGCACGCCGGCGGCGCGGGCGTGGTTGATGGCCTCGACCGTCTGGGGCATGACGCCATCGTCGGCGGCGACGACCAGGATGACAATGTCGGTGACCTTGGCACCGCGCGCGCGCATGGACGTGAAGGCCTCATGGCCGGGGGTATCGATGAAGGTGATAAGCCCGCCGGGGGTGTCGACCTGATAGGCGCCTATGTGCTGGGTGATGCCTCCCGCCTCTCCGGCGACGACATTTGTCTTGCGCAAAGCGTCGAGCAGAGACGTCTTGCCGTGGTCGACATGGCCCATGATGGTGACCACGGGCGCCCGCGGCAGCAAATGCTCGTCCTTATCCTCGCCGCCGAGAAGCCCCTCCTCGACATCCGATTCCGACACGCGTTTCACGGTGTGGCCGAGTTCCTCGGCCAAAAGCTGCGCAGTATCGGCATCGATGACGTCGTTGATCGTATGCATCTCGCCCTGCTTCATCAGGAGCTTGATTACGTCGACGGCGCGCTCGGCCATTCGATTGGCGAGTTCCTGAATGGTGATGAACTCAGGGATCGTGATTTCGCGCGACCGCTTCTCGGTCGGCATCTGAAAGCCCTGCGCCTGTTTCTTCTGGCGCTCGGTGCGGCGACGGAAGGCGGCAAGGGAGCGGCTCTTCTCTTCTGCATCATCGAGGGCGTTGGCGATCGTCAGCTTGCCGCGGCGCCGCTCCAAGTCTGATTTGGGTCGCGCGGGCGCGAGCTTGACATCGCGCTTGAGCTTGGTGCGGCTCTTGACCTCTTCTTCCTCGGCATCGGTTTCGACCGCTGGCCGGGGCTCGAGCTTGCGTGCGGTTTCCTCAGCGCGGCGTTTGGCCTCCGCCTCATTCCTGCGACGGTTCTCTTCCTCGGCCTTGCGCGCCTCGGCCGCCTCGCGGTCGCGACGCTCGACCTGTTCACTCAGAGAGCGCTGCCTTGCCTCGTCCTCGGCGCGCTTCCTTTCCTCAGCCTCGCGCAGGCGGGCATCGGCGAGGGCGCGTTCGCGCGCCTCCTTTTCGTCGTCCGTCAGGGTGCGGAGCACCATGCCGGAACGCAAGGATGACACCGGCGGCTCCTCACGCTTCGGCTCGGGCCGCGGGTGAGGCTTCAGGGTGAGCGCGTGAGGAGATTCGCGCGTTTCGGCCTTGGCCGCTTCGCCGGGACCCGGCGTGCGCTTGCGCTTGATCTCGACGGCCACGGTCTTGGACCGGCCATGAGAGAAGTTCTGGCGGACACGGCTCTGCTCCACTGCGGGGCGCTTGACGCTCAGCGTGCGCCCGCCGATACCGTGTTTGCTCGTATCCTTCGTATCGCTCATATCGCCTATCTAACCGTTCTTATCGGCCTCGGACCCAAAGGCTTCAACGCGCCTTGCCGCCGTTAAGAACTTCTCAGCCAAGCTTCCTTTAGCCAGGGCAGCATGTATCACATTTGCGCGGCCCAATGCCAAACTCAATTCGCGGGAATTGAACGCCGCGACAATCTCACATCCCTCTGCCAAGCGCTGCCTCAGCTTGCGCCGCCCATCTTCCGCCCCGTCGGAAGCCTCGATGAGCACCCTTGCCCGTTTGGCGGCCAGAGCCTCCGCCGTCTTCTCGAACCCGTGGACGACGAGGCCCGCCTTGTTCGCCAAAGCTAAATATTGGCGAGCGCGCTGGCGAATCAAGGTTTCCACCCGTTCGGCCAGGTCGGGAGCGGCTTTGCACTTTCTGCGCAAAGCCTTGCTAAAGCGCTCCTCCGCCAAGGCCTTGGCAAGCGCCTTGCGGCTCGCCTTCACCCACAGGCCGCGGCCCGGCAATTCATGTTGCAAATCGGGCACGATCTCGCCTTCGGGGCTCAGGACGAAACGGATAAGCTCGCCCGACGGCAGGTGCTCGCCCGTGGCAACGCACAAGCGCTCGGGACCTTCGGCCGTATGATGATGGTCGCGCAGAGATCACGCCTCCTCGCTTGAGCTTTCAGTCTCATCAGGCTTGGGCGCTTCGATCCAACCCGCCTTCACCCGCGCCGCCATAATGATCAACTCCGCTTCGGGGGCGGTTACGCCAAGATCGCTCAAGGCGCCCTTATGGCGAACGGTCTCGCCGCCCTTGCGCTCGGTCCAGCCGACGAGCTCGTCGGTTGCGCTGCCGGCCAAATCCTCGAGCGTCAGAACGCCCGCCTCGCCCAGGGCCACCATGATGTCGCCGGTCATACCGTCGATGTCCTTCACTTCGTCGGCAACGCCAAGCTCGCGCCGGCGATTGTCCTGCTCGGCGGCGCGGCGGTCGAGATAGTCCTTGGCGCGCGCCTGGAGCTCGGCGGCCGTGTCCTCATCGAGCCCCTCGAGACTTGCCAGCTCGCTCGTGGCGACGAAGGCAATGTCCTCCACCGAGGCAAAGCCTTCGGAGGCCAAGAGCTGCGCCAGAATCTCGTCGACGTCGAGCGCCGACATGAAGCGCTGCGTGCGGTCGGCAAATTCCTTCTGCCGCCGTTCGGATTCCTCGGCCTCGGTCAGAATGTCGATGTCCCAGCCCGTGAGCTGCGAGGCAAGCCTCACATTTTGGCCGCGCCGGCCGATCGCCAAAGACAGCTGCTCGTCGGGAACCACGACCTCGATGCGCTCGGCTTCCTCGTCCAGCACGACCTTGGCGACTTCTGCCGGCGCCAGGGCATTGACGATGAATGCAGCAGGATCGGGCGACCAGGGAATGATATCGATCTTCTCGCCCTGCAGTTCATTGACCACGGCCTGAACGCGGCTGCCGCGCATGCCGACGCAAGCTCCGACGGGATCGATCGAGGAATCCTTGGAGCGCACCGCGATCTTGGCGCGGCTGCCGGGATCGCGGGCAACGGAGACAACCTCCACCACGCCATCATAGATCTCGGGCACTTCCTGGGCGAAAAGCCGGGCCATGAATTCAGGATGGGTGCGGGAGAGAAAAATCTGCGGGCCGCGCTGCTCGCGGCGGACGTCATAGACATAGGCGCGAATGCGGTCGCCATTGCGAAAGGTTTCGCGCGGCAAGGTCTCATCGCGCCTTACAATCGCCTCGCCACGGCCAAGATCGACGATGACATTGCCGTATTCGACGCGCTTGACGACGCCATGCACGATTTCGCCGATGCGATCCTTGAACTCATTGTACTGGCGCTCGCGCTCGGCATCGCGGACCTTCTGAACGATCACCTGCTTGGCGTTCTGGGCGGCTATGCGGCCAAAATCGACCGGCGGCAGAGGCTCGGCAATAAAGTCTCCCAGATTGGCGGCGGGATTCTTGTTTCGCGCTTCGGTCAATGAAATCTGGGTGGAGTCGTTCTCGACCTTGTCCACCACCATGAGAAGACGGTTCAGGCGGATTTCGCCGGATTTGGGATCGATCTCCGCCCTGATCTCGTTTTCCTGCCCATAACGCGAACGCGCAGCGCGCTGAATCGCGTCCTCCATCGCCTGCAGGACGACCTTCTTGTCGATGGCCTTGTCGCGGGCCACCGCATCGGCAATCTGCAAAAGCTCAAGCCGGTTTGCGCTTACGGTCATGTCGGCCATTATCTTCTCCATCAAAGGCTTCATCGGCGGGCGCGCCCGTCCAATCGCTGCCGTCGGCCAAAGCGGCGCCCGACAGCTTCGAACGGGCATCGGCAATCAACCGGTCGGTGAGCACGAGCTTCGCCTCGGCAATCTCGGAAAAGGGGAGGTTCACGCTCCTCTCCTCCTTCTCGTCGAGGCCAAGCTTCACCTCGCCGGCATCGTAACCCTGCAAAATCCCGCGAAAGCGGCGCCTGCCCTCTCGCGGGACCGTCATCTCCAACTTCGCATCGTGGCCCACCCAGCGGGCAAAATCCTCAGGACGAACGAGAGGCCGGTCTATCCCCGGCGAGGATACCTCGAGATCGTAGCTGCCCGACACCGGATCCTCAACGTCGAGCAAGGGCGAGATAGCACGGCTCGCCGTCTCGCAATCGTCTATGGTCATGACGCCGTCCGGGCGCTCGGCCATGATCTGCAGGGTGCGACCGGCTGCGCCGATCATCCGTACACGGACGAGGCGGAAGCCCAGACTCTCGAGCACCGGCTCGACAAGCCTGGCGACGCGCGCGGCGACACCCGTTTCGCGGCTCAACCTTTCGTTCGGCATGAACTGCCCAACTCCGGATAACAAAAAAAGCGGGCCCCGACGGGACCCACTCTCATCAGCTTCCTTCAGCCTTGGAAGGCGAAGGTTATGTGAGAATGAATTCTGCGAAAGCCGATATAAGCCATTCTGCCGAAAATGCAAGTCTCTTAGGCGTTTTTTCGTGTAAAGCGGAGATAGACGGGCTTGCGCCCTTCGCGCAAGGCCTTGGCCTCATAGCGGGTTTGCGTCCAGCCGGACGGGGGCGAGCGCCAGTCGCGCGCGCTGCAAGCGAGCCATTCGAACCCGCCGTGGCTTAGAATGTTGCGCAGGCCCCAGGCCATGTAATCCGCGCTGTCGCTCGCCAGACGAAGCTCGGCGCCAGGCCTCATAACGCGGTGGAGATCTGCAACGATGAGCGGGCTCAAGAGTCGGCGCTTCTCGTGCCGGCGCTTGGGCCAGGGGTCCGGGTAGAGGATGAAAATTCGACCGAGGCTCGAACCGGTGAAGCTCTGCAACAGAGGACGCGCGTCGTCATCGAAGATGCGGATATTCGCCAGGCGCTGCTCGTCGATGGCAAGAAGAAGCTTGGCGATGCCGTTCACAAACGGCTCGGCGCCGACAAAACCGATATCTGAATGGCGCGCGGCGAGATTGGCCAGATGTTCGCCGCCGCCAAAGCCGATCTCGAGCCAGACGTCGCGCTTCAGATTATCGAAGAGAGCGGCCGGATCAATGGCCCTGCCCTCTATGTCGATGCGAAGGTTCGGGAGGAGGCGAGCGATGAGCTCTTGCTGGCGGGGACGGAGGGGCTTGGCTCTTCTGCGGCCGTATAGCTGGAACTTGCCCTGCTTCACCCTAGCGGACAGCTTGGCGGAGGCCGTCGACCAAATCGGTGTTCTCCCAGCTGAAGCCGCCATCCTTGTCGGGCATTCGGCCGAAGTGACCATAGGCGGTGGTGCGCGCGTAGATCGGCCGGTTGAGCTTCAGATGCTCGCGAATGCCGCGCGGAGAAAGAGGCATGACCTCGCTCAAGGCCTTTTCGAGCCGGCGCTCCTCCACCTTGCCGGTGCCGTGGAGGTTGACGAAAATCGAAAGCGGTTCCGATACGCCGATGGCATAGGAGAGCTGGATGGTACAGCGCTTGGCAAGCTTGGCGGCGACAACATTCTTAGCAAGATAACGCGCAGCATAGGCGGCGGAGCGGTCGACCTTGGTCGGATCCTTGCCGGAAAAGGCACCGCCGCCGTGAGGTGCAGCACCGCCATAGGTGTCGACAATGATCTTGCGGCCGGTGAGACCGGCATCGCCATCGGGGCCGCCGATGTAGAACTTGCCAGTCGGATTGACGTGCCACTGCGTGCCGCTGGTGATCCAGCCCTTGGGCAAGGCTCTCTTGACATAGGGTTCGACGATGCCGCGCATATCGTCGGAGGTTAAACTCTCGTCGACATGCTGATGGGAAACGACGATCTGGCTCACGCCGATCGCCTTGCCGTTCTTGTATTCGACGGTGACCTGGCTCTTGGCATCGGGCCCGAGCCGGGACTCCTTGCCAGAGCGGCGCGCCTCGGAGAGGTGCTGGAGAATGCGGTGGGCATAGTAGATCGGCGCCGGCATCAGTTCCGACGTTTCGTCACAGGCATAGCCGAACATGATGCCCTGATCCCCGGCGCCTTCATCCTTGTTGCCGGAAGGATCGACGCCCTTGGCGATATCCGCGGATTGGCCGTGCAGCAGCACTTCCACCCTGGCCTCCCGCCAGTGGAAACCGACCTGCTCGTAGCCTATGTCGCGAATGGCGGCGCGTGCCGTGGTTTCAATCTTCTCATGCGTGACACTGCTGGGGCCGCGATATTCACCCGCTATGATGACGCGGTTGGTGGTGCACAAAGTCTCGCAGGCGACCCTGATCTGGCGGGGGTCGACGCCGGCCGTTTCCGCTTCGCGGTAGAACAGGTCCACAACTTCGTCGGAGATGCGGTCGCAGACCTTGTCGGGGTGTCCCTCGGAAACTGATTCGCTGGTAAACTGAAAATTCCTGCGCGCCACCGCCACCCTCGCCATTGCCTGTTTGATGAACCCGTTCCCCCGGTTTCCTCAAAGCGAGGCTATTTGGCAGGCCCTGCCGGCAAGGTCAACTGGCTCGCGCCCGTGAGCCCTCTTCACTCAGGCCTCGGCGCGATGGCCCAACACCTTTACCAGATCGATGATGCGACGGCGCACGTCGGCGTCCTTGATTTCGATAAAAGCCTGATTGAGCTGCAGGCCCTCGGCCGAGCTGATCAGGTCCATGATGAGCGCGCCATTCTTGTTCTCGGAAAAACCGGTCGAGGGATTGCCGGAAACAGAACCCGGCATGTCGTCGTAGAAAAACTGGACGTTCACCCCAAGAATTTGCGCCATCTGGAAGAGCCGGCTGGCGCTGACGCGATTTGAGCCCTTTTCGTATTTCTGAACCTGCTGAAAGGTTAGACCCAGCTGATCACCAAGCTTTTCCTGGCTCATCCCAATCAGCATCCGGCGCATCCGCACCCGATTGCCAACATGTACGTCTATTGGGTTGGCATTTCGCTTCGCCATCTGATCCTCAGTTCCAGCCCCCGCCAGTAACGCCCTTTTTTCTTCCTCCTCCGGTTCCCCCATACCGAGTATCGAAACAAGTAATACACTTTACCATTTCAAAGCAAACTAAAATTCCAATATAGCTGAGTAATTGCCCAGGGAGTTTCTGCACGAAAGTTAGGCAATCCGCTCATGATTAATGGATGCGCCGGGAATAATCGGCAAATCAACGCGCCCTGACCAGGGAAGGCTTTGGCGACAGTTGCAGAACGAGAGAAGCGGCGAGGCTTGCGAGGGTCAATAACCAAAAGGGCAGGTCGCGAAACCGAACATAGGGCGTGGCCGCGAGCGCGGGGGGCAGCAGCCCGTCGATGACGCCTTTCCGCCCCAATCGGAGGCTCTGGAGCACACGCCCGTGGGCATCGATGACAGCCGAGATTCCCGTATTGGCCGAGCGCACGAGCGGCAGGCCTTCCTCAATGGCGCGAAACCTTGCCTGTGAGAGGTGCTGGTAAGGACCCGTGGTGATGCCGAACCAGCCGTCATTGGTGATGTTGAGCAGCCAGTCGGGCCGTCTCTCGCGATCAGATACTTGACCCGGAAAGATCACCTCGTAGCAAATCAAGGGCGAAAAGGAGGGAAGAGGCGAAATGGCGAGGGTTCTTGGCCCGCGGCCCGGCTCGAAGCTGCCCGGGACAGTGACCAGCCGGCGCAGGCCCAGGGGTTCAAGCCACGCCGCCATAGGCAGGTATTCGCCATAGGGCACGAGGTGGTGCTTGTCGTAAACGGCATTGATGTTTCCGCGCCCGTTCATGGCGAAGAGGCTGTTAAAGACGCGCTGATACGCCCCATCGGTCGAGACGTCGCGTCGGAGGGAGCCCATCAAGAGGTGCGAGGAATCGTCAAGCGCCTGCGCGATCAGGGCAAGGGCGCGCGGCTCCTCATCGATGAGAAAGGGAACGGAGGATTCCGGCCAGATGATCAGCGCTGGCGGAGAGGGATTCGCGCCCTCGACGTTGGCGGCGCCCTTGCTCAATGCGATCAGCTCCTCGAGGATCGGCAGGGCATTGTCGCTTCGCCATTTGTCGCTTTGAGGAACATTCGGCTGCACGATCCGCAGGCGAATGCCGGAAGATGCCTGATCAGAGCCATGGAGGCGCATCGTCCCTGCGGCGGCGAGGAACACAGCGGCAAGCAGAATGCAGGAGGCGGCGGGCCTTGCCCAGCGGCGAGGCGCATCGCCCCAAATCACCGGAAGAGCCGACCAGAGAATGACAAGAAGGGTCAATCCCCAGATCCCGATGTAGGCCGCGATTTGCGCCAGCCCATCGAAGGCTTCGGTCGCATAGCCCAGGGCATTCCACGGAAACCCCGTGAACAGGTGGCCCCTGAGCCATTCGGCAATGGCGAGCAGCGCCGAGAGAAGGAAGATGCGCGCGATGCCTTCGGTCCATGCCAGCGACGCAAGCGCCGTCGCGCCCGCCCAATAGAGCGCCATGCCGGCAGGCAAGGCCGCGACAGCAAAGGGCATCATCCAGCCATAGGTCTTCGCATCGACGAGAAAGGCGGCGCCGGTCCAATAGAGCGAAACGACGAAAAACCCGAAGCCAAAGGCCCAGCCGACGGCAAAGGCCCGTGCGGCGGACGACAGGCGATTGCGCTGCTCACGACCCCCTGCGTCGAGCAGCCAGACAAGAATCGGGAAGGCGGCAAACAGGAGCGGCCACAGGAGAAGCGGCGGCATGGCAGCGGCCGCCATGCAGCCCGATACAAAAGCGAGGGCGAGCCGGCGCCAGCCCGTCAGAGTCATGATCCGCCGGGCCAGCCCGTGGAGCATGGGGCCTGTCAATGCTGCCGCTCAGCTTCCGAAGCGGAGGGGCCGTTGCCAGGAAGCGTATGGATGCGGATGCGCTTCACGCGCCGGGGATCGGATTCGGCCACCTCGAACTCGATGCCGCTCGGGTGACGGACCAGCTCTCCGCGCGCGGGAACGCGACCGAGCATGGAAAAGATCAAACCACCGAGCGTGTCGGCTTCCTCCGCTTCCTCTTCGCCCAGGAGCTGGCGATTTAGAAGCGTCTCGACCTCTTCGATGGGAACGCGGGCATCGGCGACGAAGACGCCCTTGCCGAGATCGCGAATCAATTGCTCCTCGCCTGTGTCATGCTCATCGGAAATGTCGCCGACGATCACCTCTACCAGATTCTCGATGGTGACGAGGCCATCGGTGCCGCCATATTCGTCGACAACAATCGCCATGTGGAGATGAGTGGCCTGCATCTTCACCAAGAGATCGGCGACGGGCATGGAGGGGGGAACGAACAAAAGCTCGCGGACGATGCCCAGCTGCTTGACGGTCTTGGTAAGGTCGACCGGCTTGAGAGTGACTTTTTCGGGCGCGGCCGTCTCGGTTTCAGCAGTCTTGGCATTTCTCCTGCGCTTCTTTTGCGCAAAATTCTTGAACGTCCAGGTGAGCAAGTCCTTGATGTGGACCATGCCGATCAGATCATCGAGCGTCTCGCGATAGACGGGAATGCGAGAGTGGTTGGCTTCGGCAAAGCGCAGCATGAGCTCGTGCAAGGTGGCCGTTTCGTCGATAGCGACGATATCGACGCGGGGTACCATGACGTCATCGACGCGCATGCCTGCAAATTCGAGCACATTGCCCAGCATGGAGCGGGCCTCGGCGTGAGCCCCTGCCGCTTGGTCGAGTTCGCCGCGGCTTCCTGCTTGAGGTTCGGCGGGCAGCGCGCCAAACAGGCGACGCAAGCGCTCCCAGAAACTCGGCGGCGAGCCGTGAGCAGTTGCGCTTTCCGCAGCAGCGGCCGACTCGCGGGACTTTTCGTGATCGTCATTCATGGGCCAAAGCCAGCTCTCTCAATAGTCAATAGGGATCGGCGATTCCCATTGCGGCAAGAGCGCGAACCTCCATCCGCTCCATTTTGCGGGCGGCCCGCTTTTCTTCATGATCGTGGCCAAGGAGGTGAAGCACGCCGTGCACAATGAGATGGGCGACATGATCGGACAGGCTCTTGCCTTGGGCTTGAGCTTCGCGCCGGATGACGCCCGATGCAAGTATGATGTCGCCGAGAAAACCGCTCTCGGCAGACCTCGGCGCCGGGAAGGACAAGATGTTGGTCGGTCCACTCCTCGAGCGCCATTGGCGATTGAGCCGAGCGCTCGCCGCATCGCCGGCAAATCTGATCGACAGCTGACAACGCGCGCGGTTTCTGCCCGCCGCCGCAAGGGCGGCGCTGGCAGAGATCTTCGCCAGCCTGTTCAAAAGACGGGCAGACTTCCATGCCCTATGATCCACCGAAACCAAGATTGCCATACTCACGTCGCCGGCTTGCTCCGCCGCGCGCGCATGGCGGCCTTGTCATAGGCGGCGACGATGCGGCTTACCAGAGGATGGCGCACGATGTCCGCCTTCGTGAAAATAATGTGGGCCACGCCCTCGACGCCGCGCAAAAGCGCCGCCGCCTCGACGAGGCCCGACGTCACCCCCACTGGCAAGTCAACCTGCGATGTATCGCCGTTCACGGCCATGCGGCTGCCCTCGCCCAGGCGGGTCAAGAACATCTTCATCTGCTGGGGGGTCGTGTTCTGCGCCTCATCGAGAATGACAAAGGCATCCTTCAAGGTGCGTCCGCGCATGAACGCCAAGGGTGCAATCTCGATCGAGCCTTCAGCGAGACCGCGGGCCACCGTATGGGCGGGGAGCACATCGTAAAGAGCATCATAAAGCGGGCGCAGATAAGGATCGACCTTTTCCTTCATGTCGCCGGGAAGAAAGCCCAGTCTTTCTCCGGCCTCGACGGCCGGCCGCGACAGAATGATACGATCCACCTCACCAGCGGCCCAAGCCGCGGCGGCGGCTGCGACAGCCAAATAGGTCTTGCCGGTTCCGGCCGGACCAGTGCCAAGCACAAGATCGGCCCGGCGCAGGGCATCCATGTAGCTCTTCTGAAGAGGCGTGCGGGCAGTGACGAGCTTGCGCTTGGTGCGAATGACACTGTCATCGACGCCGTGCGTCTCATCGGCGCGCACCATGCGGATTGCACCTTCGACGTCACCTGCAGATATGTCCTGCCCCTTGAGAGCCGACGCGTAGAGCCGCTCCAAGACCTGTGCGGCATTTTCGCAGGCGCTAACCTGTCCGCGAATCGAGACGCGATTGCCGCGCGGCATGATGTCGACGCCCAAGCGATTCTCGATCAAGGCGAGATGCTCGTCATGCTCGCCGAATACCAACGACAGGAGGCGATTGTCGTCAAAAGAAAGCGTAAGGCTGCCGTTGGCAGTACTGCTTGGCTGGTTGGTGAGCTTAGCCAGGTCGCTCGTCATCGGTTGCGGCTTCAGAACGCCAGACCTCCTCTCGAGGTTCCGATCTCTCGATCGATGATCAGCCACTTGGCCCTGCCGGTTGCGCCGAAAGGCTGTTTGCACCAATGCCGAGGATCACTGCATCCACCAGTTCTCCAATCTTCAGCCCTTCCTTCGCGAGATGAACGGGCTGCAGGTAAGGCGACCTGCCGACAAGCTGCCCCGAATAGCGGCCTTGACGCTCCAGCAACACGGGCAGGGTACGCCCAATACAGGAAGAATTGAACTGTGCCTGCTGCTCGCCCAGCAAGGCCTGCAGACTCTGGAGACGATCGGATTTCACCTCCTCAGGCAGTTGGGGCAGATCGGCCGCGGGCGTTCCAGGGCGCGGCGAATATTTGAAGGAGAACGCCTGCGCGTAGCGCAC
Source organism: Aestuariivirgaceae bacterium (assembly GCA_036554625.1). GTDB lineage: Bacteria > Pseudomonadota > Alphaproteobacteria > Rhizobiales > Aestuariivirgaceae > DATBLQ01. The sequence goes on along the minus strand of DATBMX010000298.1, from coordinate 750 downwards.
CTCGCGAACAAGGCCCAAGGTCAATTGAAAATCCGATTCCGTTTCACCGGGAAAGCCGACTATGAAATCGGAAGAGAGCGCGATGTCGGGGCGTGCGGCGCGGATACGAGCAACAATGTCGATATAGTCTTCCACAGTGTGCTTGCGGTTCATCGCCTTGAGAACAGCGTTCGAGCCTGCCTGAACCGGCAAATGGAGATAGGGCATGAGCTTGGTGTTCGACGCATGCGCCGCAACAAGCTCAGCGTCCATGTCACAGGGATGGCTCGTCGTATAGCGGAGCCGCGCAATGCCGTCGATCTGAGCCAGATGCTGAAGCAGGCGTCCGAGCCTCCAGGTTTTTCCACCCGGTCCCTCGCCATGATAGGCGTTGACGTTCTGGCCAAGCAGCGTCACTTCGCGCACGCCGGCGCCAGCCAAACGACGCACTTCCTGGTCGATAGCCAGAACGGGGCGGGAAAACTCAGCGCCGCGCGTGTAAGGCACCACGCAAAATGTACAGAACTTGTCGCAGCCCTCCTGAATGGTGACGAAAGCGGTCACGCGCCGGGCGATGGCCTTTGGCTGGGCGAGACCCGACAGGCGCGAGAATTTTTCCTCGGCAGGAAATTCCGTCTCGACCACGCTTGCGCCGCGGCTGACCCTGGCAAGGAGTTCGGGCAGACGGTGATAGGTTTGCGGGCCGAACACCAAATCAACGGCGGGAGCGCGACGGACGATTTCTTCGCCTTCGGCCTGGGCGACACAGCC
>DATBMX010000285.1:0-4340 GCA_036554625.1 Aestuariivirgaceae bacterium | reverse complement strand
CTCAGTCTCGGTCTCGGCGGCTATGTCGGCGGCCGCACGATCGAGAAGATCGCAGCCAATTGGCTGAAGCGCATGGAACCGATGCGGCCTGCCGAAACTGTCTCTAATACCAAGAAAAAAGGGCGCAGATGACATTCATGCCCGGTTCATGTTCTGCGCGTTAGTCTTTGAAGGACCTGGATAATTTTTAATCGATGCGAAGTCGTTCTAAACTTTCCGTCATCCTGGGCGTGGGCCTCGGCCTGAGCGTCCTGACGACGCATGTCGAAGCCCAGTCCTGTGACGGCAACGAACCCTGCGGCGAGGGTCCTGCGGTGATGGAACAGGGCGGCCGCGAAGCCCTCGAAGGCTTTTTTTCTGATCGCAAGCGCAAGCGCGAAGAGCGCCGCGAGCGTCGCCGTCAGCGACGGCAGATCGAGATATATTCTCAGCCGCAGGACGAGGATGACTACATTATTCAGGGCCAGCCCGGCCGTGGCGACCTGATTGGTCCGACTGAGGCTTTGACCCAGGCGCTCGCCGCGGTTCCCGACGGCAAGGCTCTGGGGGTCAAGCTTTTGAAGGGGCCGAACCCCGTGTATGCTGTGAAGCTCAGAGTGCGCGGCAGGGTGCGAAGGATCCTTGTCGACGCGAGAACAGCCGCCATCGTGGGCGAGTGAGCGTCAAGGCGGCAGGAGCATCCTGAGGGTCGACATGCGTTTGCTGGTGGTTGAGGACGATCCCGATCTGAACCGTCAATTGGTGAGCGCCTTCACCGACGCGGGCTATGTCGTCGATACGGCGAAGGACGGCGAGGAGGGGCATTTTCTCGGCGACACCGAGCCCTATGACGCCATCGTTCTCGATATCGGCCTTCCCATCATGGATGGCGTCAGCGTTCTCGAGAAATGGCGCCGCGCGGGGCGCAAGACGCCGGTGCTTATTCTGACCGCGCGCGACCGCTGGAGCGACAAGGTGGCGGGCTTCGACGCCGGCGCCGACGATTATGTCGCCAAGCCCTTCCATATGGAGGAAGTGCTTGCCCGTATTCGCGCTCTCGTGCGCCGCAGCGCCGGCCATGCGTCGAGCGAGATCAACTGTGGTGCCTTGATGCTCGACACCAAGAGCGCGCGCGTCACCGTGGATGGCAAGGCGGTGAAGCTCACCTCGCTCGAATTTCGCCTATTGAGCTATCTCATGATGCACAAGGGCCGCGTCGTCTCGCGAACCGAGCTCGTCGAGCATCTTTACGATCAGGATTTCGACCGCGACTCCAACACCATCGAGGTCTTCGTCGGCCGGCTGCGCAAGAAGCTGGGCGTCGACGTGCTGCGCACCATCAGGGGGCTTGGCTACTGCATTTCCGAGCCGGATGATGCGGTCTAATTCGCTTGCCTTCAGGCTTACCGCATCGGCGGCGATCATCAGCATCATTCTCTTCGTCGCCGCAGGCGTGCTCCTGGCCGATCTCTTCAGATCGGCGGTCGAGCGCAATTTCGACGAGCGCCTGCGCGCCGTGCTCGACGGGCTCCTCTCCAACGTCGATGTCGCGACGGACGGCGGCGCTCTCGCCATGCAGAGCGCTTTGGCCGACACGCGCTTCGCCCTTCCCCTTTCCGGCTGGTACTGGCAGGTGACGCCCCTGGCCGAGGATGGCGGCGGCCGTCTCGTCTCCGCCTCGCTCCTCGATCAGCGCCTGACCCCGAGCGCTGATGAGCTTGACGATCGCGACGGCGAGGGCATGGCGCGCTTCTACATGAAGGACGCCAAGGGAACCCAGCTGCGCGGCATCGAGCAGCGCTATAGCTTTCCCGGCAGCGACCGCCAGTATTCGATCATCGTCGCCGGCAATTTTGACGAGCTCAAGGGCGAAATCTGGGCCTACACCAATGCGCTCGTGCTCGTGCTTGCCATTTTGGGCCTGGGGTTCCTGGGCTCCGTCATCGTTCAGGTTCGCTATGGCTTGCGTCCCTTGAAGGCGCTGCGCGCCGAGCTCAACGCCATTCGCGAGGGCTTGAGCGACAAGCTCGTCGGCCAGTATCCCGAGGAGGTCGAGCCCATCGCCCGCGAACTCAATCTCATGATCCAGGCCAATGCCGAGATCGTCGAGCGCGCCAGAACCCAGGTCGGCAATCTCGCCCATGCGCTGAAGACGCCCTTGAGCGTCCTCACCAACGAGGCCAACAATTCGGGGGGTCCTCTGTCCGACAAGATCAAGGAGCAGGCGCAAGTCATGCGCGATCAGGTGAGCCTCTATCTCGATCGCGCCCGCCGCGCCGCCCGCGCCCAGGCCCTGGGTTCGGCGACCGGCGTCAAATCCGTGGTCGATGCGATAGCGCGCACGCTGGAGCGCATTCATCATGACAAGATGATCAAGGTCAGCGCCGATGTTCCCGAAAGCCTGCGCTTCCGCGGCGAGCAGCAGGATCTCGAGGAGATGGTCGGCAATCTGCTCGACAACGCGTTCAAATGGGCGACGCGCCAGATCGCAGTGCGCGCGCGGATCTTGAAGGAGCCTGGCGCCGACGGTCGGCCCTGGCTCGAGATCGCGGTCGAGGATGATGGTCCGGGCCTTCCCTCCGACCGCCGCGCCGAGGCCTTGAAGCGCGGCCGCCGGCTCGACGAGACGAAGCCCGGCTCAGGCTTGGGCCTCTCGATCGTCTCCGAGACGGCATCCATGTACAACGGCAGGATCGACCTCGACGGCGCAACGTTAGGCGGCCTGCGCACGGTTCTGACACTTCCCGCCATCCAGTCGGTCGCAACGGAGGTTGCGCCAACCGAAACGACTCGCGCCATGGTCGCAAAGGCGTGAGGCAAGCGGACGGGGGAAACCGTTGCAATTTCCCCTATTTGAGGATATGAATGAAAACAAGTGAACCGACCCGAAAAGGGCCGGGCTTTGCTGCTTCGACAAGTCCGCTTGGGACTTCAAGCGGGGTACGCAGTTCAAACGGCACTGGGGGCCGTCGCGCTTAGATTTGGCGAATTGATAGGGTGCCGTCTGCATATTGCCCCCGGTCGCGGACGTGTAACCTATCAGGGGAGCGGGTTCTTCTGGATCCGCTCCCTTTTGCTATTCCGCTGCATCCTGGGTTGAGGTCACGGGCGCGCCGCGCTCCCGATAGGGCGTGCGCCCGTAGAAGGCGCGGTAGCATTTCGAGAAATGCGACGGTGATGAGAAGCCGCAGGCGAGCGCCACATTGATCACCGACATCTCCGTTTGCAGAAGCAGCGAGCGCGCCTTCTTGAGTCTGAGCTCGAGGTAATAACGCTTGGGGCTGCGGTCGAGATAGCGCCGGAACAGCCGCTCGAGCTGCCGCGTCGAAAGCCCCGCCTGCTTGGCGAGCAGGCTCGGCGAAAGGGGCTCTTCGAGATTCTTCTCCATCTCTTCGATGATGCCGACGAGCTTGGGATGCCTCGCGCCGATGCGCGCCGGGAGCGACATGCGCTGGTGCTCGCTGTGATGCCTGATGGGCGAATGCAGGATCGCCTCCGCCACGCTCGCCGCGAGATCGCCTCCGTGCTGGCTGGCGATGAGGGCGAGCATGAGGTCGAGCGCCGTCGTGCCGCCCGCGCTCGCGAACCGGTCGCGGTCGATCTCGAACAGGCTTCCCGTCACCTTGATGTCGGGAAAGGCTTCGGAGAATCCAGGGATGTTCTCCCAGTGGATGGTGCAGGCATAGCCGTCGAGCACGCCCGCCTCGGCGAGAAGATGCGCGCCTGTGCACACTGCGCCGAGATCATGGCCGCGCCGCGCCATTTTTCTGAGCCATGCGAGGAGCCTCTTGTCGGCATGGCGGTGCACGTTGAGCCCGGCGCAGACGACGATCGTCGCATGCTCGCTCACCGCTTCCAGATCGCCGTTGACCATCGCCAATATGCCGTTCGATGCCGCCACGGGCTTGGCGTCGAGCGAATGCATCGACCAGGAGTAGAGCTGCCGTTCGGCAATTCTGTTGGCGATGCGCAACGGTTCGATGGCCGAGGTCACCGGCATCATGGTGAATTCCGGCACCATCACGAAAGCGAAATGGTGCGGCAGGATCTGCGGCCTTGTTCCGAACATGGTTCAATTCCTTCGCGCGGCGCGGCGCGGCGCCGACTGGCTTTCCACTGCGCATTGAGTATTCCGTCGGCGTCATTTCAGACACCAGAAACGACATATTTGCAAGCCCCGCGTCGCATCTGTGCCGCCGCTGTCGGAAATTCGCCATGGAGCGAGCAGGGCGCGTGGCATGGTCTGTGGCAAGAATCCAACGCTTCCGGATGTCGCAATGGCCGCTTCCGTCCACGACTTTCTCAGCCGGCTCTCGCTCGAAATCACGGCGAAGCATGTCGACAAGCTGCCCTTGATCGCC
>DATBMX010000268.1:0-1940 GCA_036554625.1 Aestuariivirgaceae bacterium | reverse complement strand
ATCTGACGGTGGCCTCTGCCTTGGATCACCGACACGTGTCTTCCTCGCACTCAAGCGGCACCCGTCACTCTTGGGGTTCATCGAGACCTGCATCATTCCGTACCTGTATGGGCGTTCCTACTTTGAACGGCACGGAACCATGCCGTTTGGCGAACTCGATCACGGGCTAAACGGCATTCGCCAAGATCTCGCGCTCCTCTTCGGCACGACTCGCACCGACCGGGTAACGGAGTTCGCGCGACTGACCGCCTTGAAAAAGCGGCACGCGAACAAAGAGCGATGCCCTTGCGAGAGCGGCAAGCGCCTCGGCCACTGCCACCACGGACGCGTAAACAAGTTGCGCGAGCAGCTCGGACGCGGCTGGTTCGGCCATGTGCGCAGCACGCTCTCATAGCAACACTCTAGACCACAGTCGCAGAATGAAGCGGGCAGATTGAAACAGCGAAGCCACAAAGGAGCGGTGACCCTTCGTACGAACTGGTGCTCTTACGAGCAACAGGCGAGATCGCATCGATATCGTCTCAGCGCGCTCCGCAATTGACAGCAAAGAGTTATCGGCCGCGGAACATCTCGCCTACGGCCATCGCGACGCGAATGGCGCCGACGCTTGCTGAAGCGGCGACTTATGCTCGCCATACGCGTCGTATGAGCGTCTGCTGTGAGCTGGCCCTTGCCAGAAATGATCTGGGCAGACAGAAACACCGCAGGGGCAGCCAATCGTATGATCGACGCTGCCCCATTAACCGAACCAGCCAGCAACGTCTGCCGCGGCGGTGGTCTTCGCGTACGTGAACTTTCCTGTAGCCTCGTCGAAATCGGCGAGCTTAGGTGTCACGATCTCGCTGCAGCCATCGCAGCCGCGATCATAGTGCCGAACAAATTCAGGCAGGAAGTTGAGCATGATGCTGGGAATAAGCAGCGATGCCTCGACGGGAAGGTAGCAACGGTTGGCGCGGGGCGCCGACCTCGCGCCAGCAAGCGCGAGCTCGACCTCGGCGCCACTGCCCCTCCCGTCAATCAATTTCCGCAACGCAGACGTGGCCTGGTTGGTCCCCGATTTGCAGGCAATACATTGAAAGCAGGATTCCACAAAGAGGAACTCCGAGAATCGATACGCTATTTGCAGTGCGCAGTTCGTATCGTCGTAGATGATGAAGCCTCCTGAGCCGAGTCCGGAACCAATCCCTTGCATCGAGCCAAAGTCCAAAGGCGTGTCAAGGGCCGACGGCATGATGACAGCGTTCGCGATACCGGAAAAGACCGCTTTGAGCGGCCGACCGTCGGTGACCCCGCCTCCATAGGTATCAATCAGCGTTCGCAGGGGAGTGCCCATCGGCAGCTCATAGATTCCGGGCCTCTCGACATCGCCGGTAAGGGTGAAAACCATAGTGCCCGGGCTGTCCTTCGTTCCAACGGAGCGGAACCAATCGGCTCCCCGTAACACTATGTGCGGGACATTGCACAGTGTCTCAACGTTATTGACCACTGCAGGGTTTAGTTCCGCGGGATCGGTCACAAAAAGTCCCTTGACGTAGGGAGGCAGATCAGGCTCCCGAGGCAATGCATCGCCACCTTCGATGACTTCCAGTAGCGCTTTTTCTTCCCCGAAGAGATAGTCTTCTGGACCTCTAACGATCTCGATTGGCGTGGTCCCAAGCGCCCCGCGCGCCAACATCTCACTGAGTGCGCGGCTCACTGCTTCATATTCTTTCTCGAAGCTCTTCTTTAAACCCAGAAAGGCCCTTTTGGCGTTGATGGCGTAGGCCGCTATCGCAATACCTTCCAGAAGCTGGTAGGGATTCTTTCGCAAGAGATAACGGTCCTTGAATGTGCCCGGCTCGCCCTCGGCAGCATTGCAGACAAGATACTTGGTAGGGCATGGATCGTGAGCCACGCCGGCCCACTTCACTCCGGTCGAGAAACCCCCGCCGCCACGCCCA
>DATBMX010000252.1:0-4588 GCA_036554625.1 Aestuariivirgaceae bacterium | reverse complement strand
AGCCCCTTGAATCGGTTCACCCACGAACGCGGCGACATTGTCCGGTCCTATCTCCAGAATCTTCTTCTCGACGTCTGCTGCAGCCTGCAGGCCGAACTCGTCCGCACCGAGGTCGCCGCCGAATTCGTACCAATAGGGCTGCTGAACATGCACGAAACCCGGAAGCGGGAGACCCCCCTGCTCATGCATGCCGAGCATGCCGCCGAGCGAGGCCGATACCATGGTCGAGCCGTGATAGGCCCGCCGACGCGCAATGAAGACGTTGCGGTATCTCTTGCCTTTGATGCTCCAATAATGGCGAACGAAACGCACCATCGTGTCGTTCGCCTCGGACCCCGAATTGACGAAGAAGACGCGCTTGAAACCCTCAGGCAGCAGGCTCGACACCTTGGCGGCAAGCTCGGTTGCCGGCACCGTCGTGGTCTTGAAGAAAGTATTGTAATAAGGCAGGTCGAGCATTTGCCGATAGGCCGCTTCCGCCAGCTCCTTGCGCCCATAGCCGATGTTCACGCACCATAGGCCCGACATGGCATCGAGCAGGCGATTGCCTGCGGCGTCCCAGATCCAAACGCCGTCGGCATGGGTGATGATGCGCGCGCCGCCCCCGGCATGGAAGGTCTTGTGATCGGTGAAGGGGTGGAAATGGTGATCGGTATCCTGAGCGACGAGTTCGGCTATGTTGAGATTCTTCAAGAGCTTTTTCATGATAAGTCACCGCATTTGCGGGGTTGGACAGCCGGCCGTGCCGGCGGGTTCGCGTCAGCCAAGCCGCAACGCTAGGGTTTGAAGCCGATGCGCGCGCAATGGAGCAGCATCTCGTCATGCAGATTGCGCGACCAGACGGCGCAAAGAGCACCGTTACTCGTGATGCGATAGAACATCGAAGCCTTGTGCAAGCGCACAACTGTCGCATTTTCCCAGGGGGCGAGGCAAGTGCAGGCTCTTTCTGAGCCGTGGAACGGGCTAATTCACCGTCTCGCCGGTCAGGGCGGCAGCGAGGAGGCGTCGTGTATAGGGATGATGCGGTTCTTCGAAAATGCGTTCGGTTGCCCCCTCCTCCACCACCTTTCCGTCTTTCATCACCATGACGTGGTCGGCCATAGCTCGCACCACTTTGAGGTCATGGCTGATGAATAGGTAAGAGAGATCGTGCGTTTCCTGCAGTTCGCGCAGAAGGGCAACGATCTGCTTTTGCACCTGGCGATCGAGAGCGGAGGTCGGCTCATCGAGCACCACCACCTTGGGTTTGAGGATGATCGCCCGCGCTATGGCGATACGCTGGCGCTGGCCGCCCGAGAACTCGTGAGGGTAGCGGTTGCGCGAGGCCGGATCGATCTGCACTTCTGCCAATGCGCGCGCTGCGCGCCGATCGCGCTCTGTTGAAGAAAGCGACGGTTCATGCACGAGAAGACCTTCACTGACGATCTGGCCGGCTGTCAGCCGCGGCGACAGGGAGCCAAAGGGATCCTGAAAGACGATTTGCAATTCGCGTCGCAGCGGGCGCATGGCTTTCTGATCGAAGCGGCTTACGTCACGGCCGGTAAATCGAACAATCCCTTCCGACGGCAGCAGCTTCAAAAGGGCGCGCGCCAGCGTGGACTTTCCGGATCCTGATTCACCAACGATGCCGATCGTCTGCCCGCGCTGCAGGGAAAGGCTGACGTCATTCACGGCGTGAAGCTCGACGCGCGGCGGCGCCAGCAGCCCGCCGCCGATCGAAAAGCTCACGCGAATGCGACGGCCTTCGAGAACGGTAGGCGATCCTTTCGGCGGAGGAGGCTTGCGGCCCTCGGGTTCGGCTTCGAGCAGGGCCTTGGTGTAGGGATGCCCGGGAGCCTCGAAGATTCTATCTGCCGTTCCTTGCTCGACGATTCGTCCCAATTGCATGACGCAGACCCGATCGGCGATGCGCCGGACAATTCCCAGATCATGGGTTATGAACACGAGCCCCATGCCCAGTCGCTTTTGCAGATCCTCGAGCAGAGCCAGGATCTCGGCTTGTATGGTCACGTCGAGCGCCGTTGTCGGCTCGTCGGCAATGAGCAGATCAGGATTGTTGCAAATGGCCATGGCGATCATCACGCGCTGACGCTGGCCGCCAGAGAGCTCATAGGGATAGGAGCGCATTCGCCTCTTGGCATCCGCGATGCGCACGAGGTCCAGAAGCTCGAGTGCGCGGCTGCCGGCCGTCGCCGCGCTCACCTGCTGGTGCCGAACGATTGGCTCGATGAGCTGGTCGCCGATTGTGTAGAGGGGATCGAGCGACGTCATTGGCTCCTGGAAGATCATCGTGATCTTGCGGCCGCGAATATCGTTCAGCTGGCGCGCGGAGAGTTTGAGAAGATCGACGCCGCGATATGCCGCCACGCCTTTCGCTTCGCCATTGCGGGCGAGCAGGCCCATGATGGCCATCATCATCTGGCTCTTGCCGGAACCCGATTCGCCGACAACAGCCACCGTTTCGCCGGATGAGACCTCGAGGCTCGCATCCTTGACCGCCTCGACCGCACCGTCGAGGGTACGGAAACGTACGTTCAGACCGCGTATTTGCAGTATCGGGCTGCTACCTGGCATCGCGTCACCGGTCTTTGGGATCGAGCGCGTCCCGCAGCCCGTCGCCGATGAAATTCAGGGCAAAGAGAGTGGTGGTGAGGAAGAATGAAGGAAAAATCAGCAGCCAATTGGCCGTTCCGATGTTCTTGGCGCCTTGCGAGATCAGGACACCCCAGCTCGACATCGGCTCCTGCACGCCGAGGCCCAGGAACGAGAGGAAGCTTTCGAGGATGATCACCTGCGGCACGAGAAGCGTCATGTAGACGACCACTGGGCCCAGCGTGTTAGGTATGATGTGGCGCCGCAATATGCCGGCCTGGTTCACGCCGAGGGCATCGGCCGCCTGTACGAACTCCTGGCGCTTCAGCGACAGCGTTTGTCCACGCACGATGCGCGCCATGTCAAGCCACAGCACCGCGCCTACCGCCAGGAACATTAGAACGAAATTGCGGCCGAAGAAGACCACGAGCATGATGACGAAGAAGATGAAGGGAAGCGAATAGAGGATATCGACGATGCGCATCATGATCTCGTCGATGCGCCCGCCGAGAAATCCCGAGGTCGCCCCGTAGAGAACGCCGATAACGACCGCGACGAAGCCGGCGAGGAGTCCGATCGACAGGGATACGCGGCCGGCGATCAGCGTGCGGGTGAAGAGATCGCGGCCCACATTGTCCGTGCCGAAAAGGAAGCGATGGCGCTCGATGTCGGCGCGGATGGTAAGCTCCGTGCCGTCGGGCGATTTTCCCTCAGCCGCAGCGTTTTCAAAGGCGCTCGTGCGATCGAAATAGCGGGTGATGCGCTCGTCGATGGGCCTGCTGGATCTCACATGCGCGATCAACCGGCCGTCCTCTAGTCTCCATTCCCCAAGCTCGACGCGCGCGCGGCTGGCAGCAGCTTCGAGCGATTGCGCGATCATGCCGCTGCGCGGATATGGCTCGAGGCTCGGCGGCACGCGGACATAATCCCGATAGATCGTCGAAAAGCCGTGCGGACTGAGCCATGGTCCGACGACGCACGCGACGATCATCAGCAGGAGATAGACCGCGCCCACCACGGCGGCCCGGTTGCCGGTGAGTCTTGCCCAGGCATCCCCCCACAGGGAGCGTCCCTTGATCGCCGCAAGCGCCGCCGTCTCAGTCATAGCGTACCCGCGGATCGATGGCGGCGTAGAGAATATCGACGATGAGATTGAACAGGAGAGTGAAGACGGCGATGACGACGACCGTACCCATGACCAGGGTGTAGTCGCGATTCAGGGCGCCTTCGACAAAATATCTGCCTATTCCGGGAATGGAGAAGATCGTCTCGACGATGATCGAGCCCGTCAGCAGCGCCGCCGCGGCCGGGCCGGCGTAGGATACGATCGGAAGGATTGCGCCGCGCAATGCGTGCCGAACGACGACGGACAACTCGGACAACCCCATGGCGCGCGCCGTTCGTATGTGATGCGATCGAAGCGATTCGATCATCGATCCGCGCATGAGACGGGCCACGATAGCCATCTGCGGCAGAGCGAGCGTGATGATAGGAAGAATCTTGTGCCGCAATTCGCCGCCGCCCCAGCCGCCTACGGGAAGCCAGGTGAGAGTCAGGCCAAAGAGGAGTTGCAGAAGCGGTGCGATGACGAAGGTCGGGATGGTGCTGCCTGCCGTGGCGACGGCAATGACCGAATAATCGCTCGCCTGATTCTGTCGCAGGGCGGCGACAATGCCGAGAAGTCCGCCCACCAGCAGCGCAAGAGTGAGAGCGCTCGCTCCGAGCTGGATCGAAATCGGAAGTCCTGCCCTGAACAATTCTGCGACCGTGAAGTCCGGCAGAACGTAGCTCGGCCCAAGCTCGCCGTGGAGCAGATCATTGAGATAGTAGATATATTGCTTCCAGAGCGGCTGATCGAGATTGTACTGGCGCTCGAGATTGGCCTTGACGACAGGGTTGAGCCCTTTTTCCTGATTGAACGGGCCGCCGGGAGCAACCCGCATGACGAAAAAGCTGATTGTGACGATGAGAAAAAGCGTGGGGATCGCCGAGAAGA
>DATBMX010000193.1:0-7205 GCA_036554625.1 Aestuariivirgaceae bacterium | reverse complement strand
TCGGCTGCTGCTTCTCTTGCGCGCCGGACCTGATGATTGCTCTCCGCAAGAACTGATCGGCTGCGCAGATCGCGGTGGTCGGCAGCAGTTTCACGTTTGCGTTGCCGGTCCGCCTCTTGTCTCTGCCGTTCGATCACTTCGGATCTGCGCTTCAATTCCTGGAGATCGCGCTGCAGCAGGTCTGCCGCGGCCTTCTCTTGCTCCTCGCGCTGACGGCGCAGTGCAGCCTCCTCGGCTCTCATGCGATTGGCTTGCGATGTGGCTCTCAACCTCTCGACTTCGGCTCGCTTCGCCGCTTCGGCCCTGGCCTTCCGCTCCTCTTCGGCAAACAATTCCATCTGCTCGCGCTGCAGTTCCTCGAGCTTCTCCATGCTCCGCTTGAGCTCAACGGCGGAAAGCCGGGCCTTGAGTTCGCTGGCATCGACGGTGCGCTCAAGAGCGCGCGGCGGCCCCGAGTAGATCACCTCGATCGGGGGAACATCGGCCAGAGCCTTGAGTCCCACCTCGATGCCCATGTCGATCTTGCGGCTCAAGAGTTCGAGAACCGTCTTGAGCGAGCCCCTGATGCCTCCGGCCTCGAAGGAAACTGGACCGAAGGTCGCCACGCCTTCGGCGACGTTCACTTGTCCCGAGCCGCCGGTGAAGATGAGATCGCTGCCGGTGAAGCCTTGGCGCAGCAGGCGGTCGACGCCGGCCGCGGTGGGCGAAAACCGCAAGCTCGTCATGAAGCTGTCGGCATTGATGCCTCTGACATAGCCCCGCTCGATGCTCACCTCGCCCGTGCCCGAGAGGGAAGCGGCAAGGCCGGCAGGGCTGCGGCCCCGCCCCATGATGCTGCTCTTCAAAGTGACGAGACTGTCGATGACGGGTTCGCCGTTGGCGGATGATAGAACGTCGCCCAGTTCAAAACCCCCGTCCAAGGACCCGGTCACGCGCAGCTCATTTCCTTCGCGCGCCACATCGCTCTTCAGCATGAAAGGCAAGCCTCGCGCTCCCGTCCCGGAAATCGACACGTCGAGATTCCCGCCGCTCGCATTGAACTCGGCCTTGCCGGGCTGGAGCGCGATGCCCGGTGTCAGCACGAGCTTCTCCGCATCGACGACGATCCTTGCTTTCGCCCCACCCAGGGGCGTTTCGGCGAAGAGCTTCACCTCGTCAACAGGCCGGCCGTCCATCGGCATCAGGACGAGCGACAATAGCCACGGCGCGGATAGCTCATTGGCGCTGGCCGCAATCTCGATTGCGCCGGGGCGAGCGGAAAGCTGCCCCGCGAAATTATGTCCGCCCAGGCTTGCGCGGACATCTCGCAGCGTTAGATGGCCGGCCTTTGCCGCAAGTTTCGAATTCACCGCAAGGCGCGAACCGGAGAGGGGGCTGGCGATGCCGAGAACCTGCAAGATCTCATCACCATTCTCGGCATCGATCTCGAGAATTCCCTCCACCGCAGGCGCCCCTTGAGCAGAGAAGAGCTCGTTCGCGCTTCCCCGGAACTTGCCATTGACGCCCGACGCCTTGAGCTCCGTCTCGACGAGCACGCCGCTGCCCAGCTCGCCATCGAGACGCAGCGAAAGCTGCGCCGGCTTGCTATCGTCGGTCACATGCGAGAGGCCGAAAATGCTTGCGAGCTTTCTCGCATTTTGACTGGCAATGCCGGCTGACGCCTGCAGGCGACCAGCCTTGAGGTCCTGAAGATCTCCCAGAAACGTTGAATCGAGGGAGATGTTCGAGCCGCCCGCGGTGCCCCGCAGTTCCAGCGTGAGCTGGCTTTCAGCCTCCTTGTTGTCCAGCAGAGCGCTGAGAGTTGCGCGCAGCGGCGCAAGCTCGCTCGTCCATTGAGGTTCCGCAACGGCGACTTTTGCCGGAGGCAGCAGGCCGAACAGCCGAAAGAGCGGCCGCGGATCGGCTGCATCCACCTTCAATGTCGCCGACCCTGCGCCTCCCTGTGGGCGAGGCTCCAGAGCACCGCTGATCTGCAGCCTGGCGCCGCCGACCTCGCCTATGCTGAGGCTCCGCACGTCCAAGACTTCGCCCGAAGCCGCGATATCGGCCTTGACGCCTCGAGCCCTTGTCCCGTTGAAGATCAACGCATCGGCTTCCACGGCGAGGTCTAGGTCTCCCAGCGCATTGGCGCCCTTCGCCATATATCCGAAGCCCGTCAGAAGCGCGCTCGGAGAAACCCGCATGCGCAGTCCTTCCGCCAAGTAGCGGTCGAGATCCAGGGAATCGAGACGCATGCGGATGCTGCTGCCCCCGGGACGCGAAACGGAAAGCGCGACATCCCCCGCTCCCGACGATTCATCCAGCGAGAACTCTGCGTCGCTGAGCCTCAGGCTCCGAGGCGCGTAATCGAGCTTGGAGTGCAGCGCAAGCTTGCCGCGCGCGCCGCTCCAATGGGTGGCAATCGCCTCTTTCCATTCGGGCATGAGCCAGGAAACGAAATCGCGCATGTTGGCGGAATCGATCTCGATGTCGCCGGCAAGCTGGGGCGACTCGGCATTGGCGAAGAGAAGGCCCTTGAACTTTGTTTTGGTCTGGCCCGGCATGTCGGCGCTGAGCTCATGCACGACAAGCCCGCGATCAGCGAGCTCGGCCTCGAGTTTGGCGCCTTCCAGATTGGCGCCCCCCGCCACCAGGGTGCCGATGCTCAATATGAGCCTGCCATCCAGGCCCTCAGGCAAGACTTCCACGAGCTGCGCGGCGCTTTCGAGCACGGCGCCGCTCTTGAGGATGTCGCGGCCCTGCTCGCCCAGCATCTCGTCGAGATCGAATTTCGGAGCCCTGAGATTGGCGAGCACCGAAATGCGAGACTGAAGCTCGATCGCCGCGCTGCCGGTCAGGAGGTTGCCGGCCTGCTCCCGGTCGACGGGCGCAATTTCGATGTCCTGCAGCAGGGCGTGATCTTCCTTGAAGGACAGCTTCGCCTTGAAGGAGACGGGATTGGCGGCAGCTTCCGAGCCTCGATTGCCATTGTCCCTCGAAGAAGGGTCGACGCGCAGGATGCCGGAAACAGGCGTATCGCCCCGCGAAGAATATTCGCCATCGAAGGCATAGACGAGCCCCGCCCCCTCAACCGGGCTCAGCTTGACGGTGAATTTGAGCGGATCTCCCGGCCTATGCCTGCCCGTGCTCACGCCCAGGGCCAGAACATGGCCCCGGTGCCTCAGCTCGCCGCGCGCCTTCCATGGGCCAAGCAGCGTCGGCGCGGACAGGACTGCGTCGAATTCATCGATCCGCGCCGTGCCGCCCCGGCGGCTGTCCGACAAGAGAACCTTGCCGTCGATGATCTCCAGATTCTCCACCAGAATGCGTTCGGCTCCGATGGGCACGCCCGCGCTGAGCCGAGGCGTGAGCCACCAGCTTCCTTCTCCGGATTCGAGACGTTCGAAGGCAAAAACCGGCCGCTCCATGCGGATATCGGAAACCTCGACATAGCCGCTCAGGAGAGAACCGAGCAGCATGCGGGCCTCGATGGCTTCGGCATTGAGGAGATCGGCGTTGAAGGCGCTCTGCGGGTTGGCAATGCGCACGCCCTCGAGGCGCAGCCGGGGCCAAGGAAACAACCTGGCGGAAATATCACCTGAAATGATGACATTGCGGCCGGTAAGCTCCCGCCCATAAGCCTCGATCGAGGCGCGGTAGCTGTTCCAGTCGATGATGAAGGGCGCGCTCAGAAGAGCGCATACGGACAGGACGAGCGCGAGCCCCACATAGATGATCGGGGATTTCCACACACTCATCGCGCCGCCTTTCGCCAGAGGGTGAGAAAACCTAGCATATTTGCCTTCGCAATGGGCGACTATATGCGTCGCGCCCCTCGGGGCAGGCCTGCCTCATAGGGGCACGAGCTTGCCGGGATTCATGATATTGGCCGGGTCGAGCGCCTGCTTGATGACGCGCATGAAGTCGAGACCTTTTCCGTGTTCGGCTTCCAGGAACTTCAACTTGCCGCGTCCGATGCCATGCTCGCCCGTGGATGTGCCGTCCATGGCGAGGGCGCGGCGAACCAATCGATCGTAAAAAGCCCGGCATCGCGCGATCTCTTCCTCATCTCCCACGTCGCAGAACAGCTGCACGTGAAAATTGCCGTCGCCGACATGTCCGACGATCGGGCCGAAAAGCCCGTTTTCCGCCATGTCCTGCTGCGTTTCCACCACACACTCGGCCAGCCGCGATATCGGCACGCAGACGTCGGTGGCAAAGGCATCCTTTCCCGGCATGAGCGCTTTGGCCGCCCAGAAGGCATCGTGCCGCGCCTGCCAGAGCCTCGACCTGTCCTCCTCTCGAACCGCCCATTCCAGCCTGCCGCCGCCGAACTGATCGGAAATCTCGCCGAACAGGCTCACCTGCTCGCGCGCTCCTGCTTCGCTTCCGTGAAACTCGACGAACAGATGCGGCAGTTCCGCAAGGTCAAGGCTCGAATAGGCGTTCGCAGCCTTGATCTGCAAGGCATCCAGGAGCTCGATTCGGGCGATGGGAATGCCCGACTGGATTGTCAGAATCGTGGCATTGCAGGCAGACGCGATATCCGGAAACGAGCAGTAGCCGGACAGAATGGACTCAGGGATGCCGTGAAGCTTGAGAGTGACCTCGGTGATGACCCCGAGTGTCCCCTCCGAGCCCACGAGCAGCCGGGTCAGATCATAGCCAGAAGAGGACTTCTTCGCCCGCCGCGCCGTTCGCACGATCTCGCCATTCGCCATGACCGCGGTGAGATTGAGCACATTCTCTCGCATGGTGCCGTAGCGGACCGCATTGGTGCCCGAAGCCCTCGTGGCAGCCATGCCCCCGAGGCTCGCGTCGGCGCCGGGATCGATCGGAAAGAACAGACCATAGTCCTTGAGCGAGGCATTGAGTTGCTTGCGCGTGACTCCGGCCTCGACCTTCACGTCGAGGTCCTCCGCATTGACTTCGAGCACTCTGTTCATGCGCGACACATCGACCGTGATGCCGCCGAAGGGCGCGCTGATATGTCCTTCGAGCGAGGTGCCGGTGCCATAGGGAATCAGGGGAACGCCGAATTTGGCGGCCGTCCTCACGAGCCTTTGCACCTCCTCTGTCGTTTCGACGAAGGCTACGGCGTCGGGCGGGGCGCCGAGGTCCCATGTAAGGTCCTTGCCATGCTGCTGGCGCACGGCCTCGGCAGTGGACAGACGGTCGCCGAGGAAGGTCTTAAGCTCCGCAATCGCCTGCGCGGCGCTGTTCCGCTGTTTGGTGTAAGGGCGCGTTGGCATTGATAGTTTCAAGCCCGTGCTATTGATCTGAAATTATCAGCAAACGGAGCAGATGGGGTGCAATTTCGATCACGCGTCTCGGACTCAGGACACCTCGGCTACATCGTCGATCATCAGCTGCACCTGGCGGGCGCCATTCCAGTCGTCGGGGGCGAGGCGGCCGGCGATATGAAGTGGCAGCTGACGCTCCGAGAGGAGCAATTCCCCCAATGGCGTCGACAACGCTCGGAACGCGATCGCCTTGAGCTTCGCGCCGTCGCCCGCCTCGAGCGTGCAGCGGACGTGATCGGTCCCTGCCCCGTCGGCAAAGATCACGCGATGCGCAGGAAAGGCGAAGACCGGCGAAGGATTGCCGGGACCGAAAGGCCC
This sequence comes from Aestuariivirgaceae bacterium, assembly GCA_036554625.1. Lineage (GTDB taxonomy): Bacteria > Pseudomonadota > Alphaproteobacteria > Rhizobiales > Aestuariivirgaceae > DATBLQ01. Next base: position 1,605 of record DATBMX010000193.1, on the reverse strand, counting down.
GGCGCGTTCAACCAGATCGAGCAGATCGAGCGAGGCGGCGCGGGCCGATAGCGCGCCGTCGATTGCCACCACATTGCGCATGCGGGCTTGCGCCACGGGCTGTGACAGGCGCTCCTCCAGAAAGGCGCGAAAGCGTCCGAGATTGGCGCGGTCCAGGGTAAGACCTGCGGCCATGGCGTGGCCCCCGCCCTTCAACACTATTCCAGCTTCTGCTGCGGCCTTCACCGCCGCCCCTATGTCAACGCCGGCAATGGAGCGGCCGGAGCCCGCGCCATGGGCGGCGTTCGCGGGAAAGCCGATAGCGATCGACGGCAGGTCGTATCTCTCCTTCAGCCTTGCTGCGACAAGGCCAAGTACGCCCGGGTGCCAGTCCTCGCCGGCGACGACGAGAACGGCTGGCCGCCCTTCGGTGCCGAGCGAGTCTTCGGCCTGGCGTGCGGCCTGGTCGATGATCCGCCACTCGATCTCCTGGCGCTCACGGTTCAGGCGCTCGAGATCCATGGCAAGCGCCATGGCCTCGCCGCGGTCCTGGGTGAGAAGCAAATGGAGCGCCTTCCTTGCATGGCCTACCCGTCCGGCCGCATTGAGCCGCGGGCCCAGGAGGTAGCCCACCGCATGCGTGTCTGGCCGCCGCTTGAGCCGGGCCGCGTCGGCGAGGGCCGCCAGGCCCACATGACCGCGGCCGGCCAGGATCTTCAGCCCCTGCGCAACGAAGGCCCGGTTGAGACCGATGAGGGGCACGACGTCGCAGATCGTGCCGAGCGCGACCAGATCGAGGGACTCCAGAAGGTCCGGAGCCTGCTTCGGCCCATACCAGCCCCACTCCCTGAGCGCCCTGCTGGCGGAGGCCACGAGGCACAAGGTCACGCCGGCGGCGGACATGAACCCCAGACCGGACAGGTCGTCGAGGCGATTGGGGTTGATCAGCGCATGGCATGAGGGGAGGGTTTCCCCCGCTTGATGATGATCGACGACCAGCACCTCCATGCCAAGCTCCGCGGCGAGTTGCAGCGGATCATGGGCCATCACGCCGCAGTCGAGGGTGATGAGCAGGGATACGCCCTTGCTTCTCAGATTCTCGATTGCGCCGCGGCTTGGGCCATAGCCTTCCGTCACGCGGTCGGGGATATGCACCTCTGCCTCACGGTCCAGGGCGTTCAGGAAGCGGATCAGGATGGCCGTGGAGGTCACGCCATCGACGTCGTAATCTCCGATCACGCCGATGCGCTCGCCGTCGCGAATGGCGGCAGCGAGGCGCTTGCCGCCCTTGTCGAGATCGTTGAGCGCCAGCGCCTGTGGCATCAGTTCGCGCAAGGTTGGATTGAGGTGGCGCAGCGCATCATCGGCCGACACGCCCCTCGCCGCCAGCACGCGCCCCAGAATCTCCGGCAAATTGTGACGCTCGGAAATCGCGAGCGCCAGGCGGTTGTCGGCGAGCCGTGCCTGCCACTGGCGGCCGGTCACGGAGCGAGCGACGTCGAGAAAGTTCCGCTGCTCAATGGTGGTGATCGTCATCGACCTTCTTGCGGTTCCTGATCCAGCGAATCGTCCCCGTGGCGGAGCGCATGACCACCGTTTCGGTCTCGGTCCAGTGCTTCTCGAAGC
>DATBMX010000013.1:0-3497 GCA_036554625.1 Aestuariivirgaceae bacterium | reverse complement strand
CCCAAGGCGAGCGCCGGGATCGCCTGGTCATAGTTGAAGAAAAATTGATGGACGCCCCATTGGAAAAAGCCTCGCTGCGCTTCGGCTGTCGCCAAGGACCAGGCGAGAGTAGCGAACCCTCCCAGCACAACTACCGGAGCTACCAGCCTCGCCAATCGTTCCAGCATCAGGCAACCAAGAAATATACTCCAGCAGCGGCAATCAAACCGCCGATTCCCCGTGACAGTTGCCCGTTCCACAGCCTGCCGAGCGTAAGCCCAATGCCTATACCTGCTACATGGATCAAGCCGGTGGCGGCGACGAAGCCGGCCCCATAGGCGGCTGGATCAGCCGCAGAAGGCATTTCGATCCCGTGGGCATAGCCATGAAAGATTGCAAAAATGGCGATCAGCAGCAGGGCGATTGCCTCGGGCGGACGCAAGGCCAGGGTGATCACAAGACCCAGGGCCAGCACGGATAATGCTATGCCTGTCTCCACATGGGGGATGGTGAACCCGGCCATGCCAAGCAGTCCGCCTGCGGCCATGACGAGGGGAAATGCAACGGGCAACGTCCAGATCAACCTGCCTCCCATCTGCGCGCCCCAAATGCCCACTGCCAGCATCGCCAGCAAATGGTCCAAGCCAAACAGCGGATGAGAGAAGCCGCTGAGCAGGCCGCCCACTGCGCCTTCCTCCGTGTGCGCCAAGGCCGGGAAAGACAGGCAAGCCAGAGAGATCAGGGCCAGAATGAACCGACGCATCATGGGCGCTCCCTGCCGAAACTGTTCGATAGTATCGATCATTTCAAAGCGACGGCAATTTTGGTACTGCGGCATGGCTCAGTGCGTGTCAGGCTGATCCTCCACCGGTCACGGAATTGCATAGACGTTCACACGATCAGCGATGCCGCGCAGTTGAGCTTCATGGAGCACGGGTTGCGTCCGTATCGATTCCAGAACTCCAGACGCTCTCGGATTGCTGATGACAGAGCTGGTGGCGAAAATCTCTCGGGCGTTTGCAAGGCCCTGCACCCGCGAAGCGATATTGACCGTCTGTCCGAAGTAATCCTGTCGCTCATTCAGCGTAACGGCGATGCAGGGCCCTTCGTGCATGCCTATTTTGAGCAGGAGGTCCTCCCGTTGCCGGTCCTGATTGAACTGGCGCATGGCGTCCCTCATCCTGAGCGCTGCAGTGAGGGCGCGATCCGGGGTCGGGAAGGTCGCCATGACTGCATCTCCGATGGTTTTGACAACAGCGCCCCCCTCAACTGCAACAATATCGTTGAGCACATTGAAGTGCGCCTTCACAAGATCGAACGCGGCCAAGTCACCAACCCTTTCGTAGAGCTCGGTCGACCCGCGCAGATCGGTAAAGACAAATGTCAGGCTGGTGATCTTGAGGCGCTGATCCACGCCAAGAGTGTCAGTGCGGTAGATGTCACGAAAGGTCTGATTGGACAGCAGGCGCTTCGCACTCAGAAACGGCCGATGTGTCTTTATGAAATGAAATAGGCGTTCACCCGCGATGAACACCGTCGGGAGAGCGCGCCGATCACGCCGATTGTCGAAGGTAATGCGCAAGGAGCCCGGCCGCATGACGGTTCTTGGATGCTGAACCGAAGTCCGATCGATGATGAAGGGAAGATGCTGCCTTTCTTTGGTGTGCTCCCCTTTGATCTCCAGGAATTGGGCGGTATGCGTCACCAGGTCCTCCACGATGTAGAGACCTTCGTTCATCTGCAGGGACATGATTGCGCGTTCGCCGGAAGGGAGTTCGAGCGCTTCGAGCGTCACTTCCTCGAAGAAGCTCTCGTAATCAGGCGGCACTACGAGGTGGGAGCCGATCGTGATCTGGCGAAAATACTCGAGAGGCGAAAGGCGTTCGGGGTTGTGGGCAGTCACCGGTCTAACACGCGAGCTAACCGTGAACGTTACCTCCACCCTGTCGTCAAGCGTCGGCTCGTAGCCTTCAGCGCAGTTTGCACAGAAGTAATCCTCGCTGCGTATCGTTCTGAGCGAGGTGTTTCGATCAAGAACGCTGCCGCAATCTGGACACAACACATTCCATGACATGTCGAAAATGCCCACCTTGGCCGCATGCAGGAGGGCGGCAATCAGCTTCTCCTCGTCGAGATGGAACTCAGCTGCCAGGGCAATCGGGTTGATGCGAACGAGCTTGTCTTCCGGAGCTTCGGCGACAAAAGTCTCGAGATCGGCGGCCAATGACGGATCCACAAATTGACGCAAAAGGAGAAACAGCGAAGCCGCCTCACCTATGGGAGATGCTGTTGCCATTGAAATAAAGAGCCGGGGCTCTCTCGTACTCGCTTGAACCTAAGCTGCCTTGAGATTAGGACTCCTGCGCTGCCGCAGCAAGTTAATGGCGCGCCGGCTTGGAGCGACCGCTTCCAGCCGGCCGAGGGAATCTGCCGAGGCGGCCACGCTCTGTTCTGACACTTCAGAATCAAGTCAACGGAAAATGACAGGTGAAGAATTCCCCGGGTCCAGCAACCGAGAGCGCCGGCGGTTCGAATCGGCATTTGTCCCGCACGAAGGGGCAGCGCGTATGAAATTCGCACCCGGACGGCCGCCGGAAAAGACTCGGGATCTCGCCGGATATTTCCAGCCGCTGCGGCATGGCGTCCGGATCGGGCCGTGGGCTCGCCGACAGCAGCGCCGCCGTATAGGGATGGCGCGGTGCAGCGAACAGCCTGGCGGTCGGCCCGCTTTCGACGATACGCCCCAGATACATGATCACCATACGGTCGGTAATGTGGCGGACGACATGCAGATTGTGGGTAATGATCAGCATGGAAATAGCGAGGCGCTCGCGCAGCTCGTTCAACAGGTTCAATATTTCTCCCTGGACCGACACGTCGAGCCCGGCCGTCGGCTCGTCGGCGATGAGCAGCTTGGGCTCAAGGGCGATGGCCCGCGCGACGTTGATGCGACGCGCCTGTCCGCCGGAGAGCTGATGGGGATAGCGCCCGGCGATTTCCTTCTGCAACCCGACCAGATCGAGAAGCCGGTCGATCTGGCGCGGCATGGCCTTGCCCGCAAGGCCATGAACGCGGAAGGGCTCGGCGAGAATCGAACCGACGCGCAGCCTCGGACTGAGAGAGCCGACGGGGTCCTGAAAAATGATCGCCATCTGGCGGCGCATCTCCTTGAGTTCGGCCGGCCGACGGCCGGTCAGTTCCTGACCCAGGAAAAGGACGGAACCGGAATGAGACCTGACGAGCCCGGCAATCGTCCGCGCCACCGTTGTCTTCCCCGAACCCGACTCCCCCACGATGGCGAGGGTTTCCCCGCGAGCGACATCGAAGGACACCCCCGAGACTGCTTCGATCTCGGAGCTTTGCCCTGTCAGCGCGGCCGCGAGCGCGCCGCGCACCGGGTAGCGTATCTTGAGATCACGAACCGACAGCAGCGGTGTCATGAGTCGGCGTCGCTGTGAGAAGATGGCAGGCCGCCATGTGGCCATTGGCCACGACCCTTTGTGAGGGTCTGACAGTAC